>JAHELQ010000107.1 GCA_024644125.1 Candidatus Aminicenantota bacterium
GTCTGGCTTTTTCCGCAACCGGTTCTGATCGCGCAAACAGACACTACCGGCTTGGTGCTTTCAACCATTGTTTCTCCGGGACCCAATAAAATAAAATTGGCTCCCACTTTGTTAACCTGGGCCGATTTGCTCATCACATACGAATATGGAACATCACTATAAGAAAAGTACACATCCTGAACATCGAGCTCTTTTATCAACTTTTCCAGATCGGATTCCGGATAAATCTTAATCCCTTCCGGATAGAGTTCTTCTCCGGCCAATTCTTTCGGATATTTCTTGTCATCGATACCGGGAATCTGGGTAGCGGTGAAAGCCACTACTTTGATATCCTTTTTGTTTCTGAAAAAAGTGTTGAAATTGTGGAAGTCTCTTCCGGCTGCACCCATAATCAAGGCGTTACGCATTTTTTCCTCCTATGTAAAAGCAATAATGTATTTGATTTTTAAGCCTTAGTATAATCAATTAAAGCCTACAAGTCAAATTATTTGGGTTGATTTTGAAAAAATTGACAACCTCAATTCCACTAGAATTTTTAAAAATTTTTGTCGGTTTTCAAAGAACTCTCCTAACATGAAGACATAAGGCCGCCATCAGGACAATTGTACAAAAAAAAGGCTGACGGTCACGATATGTCCTCTAGAAAGGACAATATATCCATATATATATGGAATATAATTTGCTGCATTTTTTTTTATGGATAATGGAAAAAAAATTTGAAAAAAAGCCTTTTCAAGGTAATAATATTATAATATAAAAGCGAGACATGGAGGTATATTTGAGATACTTAACTATTTTTACGCTCATATTCGTCGTCGTCTTCTTCAATTTCTGCGCCACACGGCAAAGGGAATTCGACTTCGCCAACCAAATGGCTAAAGAAGGGCTCTGGCAAGAAGCTTATTTCCGCTGGCAAAAAATAGTGACCGGGGATTTTGAAAATGCTTCGCTTCATAATAATATCGCCATTGCCCTGGAACAAATGGGCAAGCGGGAAGAAGCCGATAAAGAATACAAATTGGCTTTAAAACTCGCTCCTGAAAATTCTTTTATCAAAAAGAACTATGACCGTTTTTTATCCGGGGAAAAGGCGGAAGAGGACGAGGTAAATGGTGAGGAAAAAAGAAAGCCGGGGAAAAAGGAGAAGAAATGAAATATCAAATCCCAATCATCGTAATAATTGCCCTATTCGCCTTTGCCTCCTGTTCCGACAACCACATCATGGTAAGAATCCCTGTGCACAAATCAAACACAGTGGAGCTGGACGATTACGAACAAATTCTCGTCACCGATTTCGACAGGTCGATCACACCTGATTCGTTCAAGCCGGAGATTTCCCTCAAAGAATTTTTTCTCGACGATTTCGCAAAATTCATTAACAGAAAAGTCGAATATATAAAAATAGACGAACCCACTAAAAAAGAATCCGAGAACCTCAAGGCATTTCTGGCAGAACACCCCAAGACTCTTCTGATAACAGGAAAAATAACGGTGGAAATAAAGGAAACCAGTATTATCAAAGAAACGAAAAACAAATACGGAGACAAAATCAAAAGTTTCGTGAAAATAAAAAATTGGTCTATCGCCATGAATATCAACCTCTACGATTCCACTACCGGTTCAACTATCCGCTCCTTCAACCTGAGCGACCAGCTCAAAGACGATGAGGGACAGGAAGACAAATACAACTACAATTCAATCTTCAATAAGGTAACGGACAAATTCATCCGCTCCATCACCAACAAAACGATCATGCAAAGAAGATATTTATTGTTGAAATAAGAGGATAGAACTATGACAATAAAAAGAAACATCCTTTTCATAACGCTAATGATCCTCGTTTCCACGATGATCTGCGCCCAGTATTTTTATTATGGGAAAAATAAAGTCAGGCGATCGACATTCGACTGGCAATACATTGAAACCGAGCATTTCAATATCTATTATTATACCGAAGATACCACTTTTATCAAGACAATCGCCTCCGCCGCCGAAAAATACTTCGCCCGGCTTTCGGACTTCCTCAATGAGAAACCTGAAGAAAAAATACCGGTTATATTTTACAACAATCATATCGACTTCGAGCAAACCAATCTCTACCCGGGCTTCCTGCCTCCCGGTGTCCAGGCGTTCGCCGAACCTGTGGCCCATCGCGTCGTTCTCCATGGCGACCGCAGCCACGAAGAGTTGCTCAGGACCCTGCACCATGAATTGGGCCATATATTCGAATACGCGGTGCTGTACAAGGGTATCAAACGAAGCGCGCTCGCCTTACGCCGGCCTCCCGATTGGATCATGGAGGGCTTCGCGGAATTCGTAACAGGAGAGTGGGAGAGTTTTAGTTTGCTCACTGTCAGGGACAGCATTTTAAATGGGCAAATCCCTGCGCTGAAAAAAAACTGGGAAATGGAATTGACAGGTTCCACCTCCCGTTCACCCTATGATTTTGGGCATCTGGTATTCGAATATATCCAGGAAAAATATGGCGAGAGAGGCGTACGCAATCTCCTTCGCTCCTTCAGAGGAACCAGTTTGATCAATCCCAGAAAAAATCTCTACGAAATATTCTCGACATCCGACAGGGAATTCAATCACGAGTTCCAAAAATATGCCCGGGAACGGTTCAAAAAATACCGCTTGAAAGAAAATCCAGACGATTATAGCTTCGCCATGGGTCCCGAGTTCCCCTATATCTATTCCTTCTCGCATCAGATTTCGCCCTCCGGCGAAGTGTTGGCTGTATTGACCGCGCACCGCAAGCGGGGAAAACTTGAATTTGTGCTGATTTCGATGAAAGACGGCAAAATTGTCAAAAACATCACCCCCGGATTCACCACCTCTTACGACGATATCAATGTGCAATTCAACCCGGCGGACGGCATCTCATTTTCATGGGATCAAAAAAGCGAAAATATCGCATTCTTCGTACGCAAGGAACTGGACAACTATTTGGTGGTGATGGATGTTCTGGAAGCGCAAATCGTAAAAAAAATCAAACTGGAAAACATTAACGATCCGGCATCGCCCGACTTTTTCACCGATGATCGGACACTCTATTTCACCGCGATCCAGGATTCCAAATCCTACCTGTTCTCGATTGACATCGAAACCGGAAAATTAGCCAAACTTACCGACGGCACAATGTTCATCCGTTCCGTCAATATCTCACCCGACGGCAAACATTTGGTCTATGCCGCAAAGACCGACGGTTATTACAACCTCCACCTGGCCCCCCTCGGAGCTCCGAACAATCCGGTTCAATTGACCAATGGACCATTCAACGATATAACCCCGGTATTTTCCCATGACAATAAATCATTGTATTTCAGTTCCGACGAGCTGGAATCCTTCAACATATATAAAATGGACATCGAGTCAAGACAAATTCACCGGTACACGGATGTTCAGACCGGAAACTTTTTCCCCATCGAAATCCCGAAGACCGAGAATACTCTGGTTATTTCCTCATTCTTCAAAGGCAGCTTCAAGTTGTACAAAAAAATTGTAGCCGAGCCTCCAGGAACCAGGGAAACAGCTCCGCCAATTCCCGAAGCAAAGATCGCTCAAACCGAATCACCGGAAAAGAAACGTTAAACATACTTGATAAGGGAGAATACAAAGCGTTCAAAAAATTCTACATCGACGGCCTCCCTTCTATCGGTATAGGCTACTCCACCACCGGGGACTTCCTGGGCTATACTTACCTGAACGCATCGGATCTCATGGGCGATCATTACTTCAGGTTGTATATCGCCAACCAGTACGGCTACCAGTCGTATCAAGTATCGTACGTGAATATGAAAAACCGCCTCCAGTATTTCGCCACACTGTTTTCCTGGAACTTGCAACAATACTATGTAGACACCACGAATATCAGTTTCCGGTCGTTACGCAAACGATTCGGAGCTACGCTCGGCCTGTATTATCCTTTTAGCCGTTCGTACCGGCTGAGTTTGAGCAGCACGTTCTACAAACAACAGGATAATGCCGACAATGTGTATTATGGAGGCGATTTGCCGTACAGCCAGTATTTCGACGGATTCGCGCTGCCCGTATCCCTATCTCTGACCGGCGAGACCACCCGCTTCGCTTATTACGGTCCCAATATGGGGCACACCTTCAACTTCAGCATCAGTAAGTTCGTCGATATGGGGTCGTCGTTCCAAAACGCTTATACATTGGAGGGCGATATCCGCAAATATTTCAGGATAGATAACAGGACATTGCTTGCTCTGCGCCTCAGAGGATTCACCTCCGGAGGTCCGAATCCCGAATTGTTCTGGATGGGCGGCGACAATACAATCCGGGCCGCTCCCTTCTTGAGGCTGATAGGAAACAGAGGGTTTCACTTCAACGCGGAATTCCGTTTTTCCTTGATCGACCTGGCGGCGACGCCCATCGGACTCATCGGACCTGTGCGCGGCGTCATTTTCTTCGACCTCGGCGGCATTTGGTTCAGCGATGATGAATTCAGAATGTTCCGCAAAGGAGAAGGATTTAAATTACAAGACGCGATTTCATCCTATGGTTTTGGAATCCAGACATTTTTATTCGGGCTCCCCTTTCATTTTGAATGGGTCTATAAAACTGATTTTACAGATGCCAGGTATTACGGCTTCAATTTCTGGATCGGATTCGATTTCTAATACCGGCAACCTTTCTTACTTTGGGAATATGCTAAAAATTATTGAAATTTTGCGGCTTATGTATTAAAATCCACCTATGGGAAACATAATCGAAATCGAATGCCCGGAATGCCAATCCAGTTTATGGATTGACGTGGAAAAAAAGACGGTTATCCAGCATAAAAAGAGTAAAAAGAAAAATTCACATTCCTTTGATTCCCTGCTTCAAAAAGAGAAGGACAAGAAAGAAAAAGCGGATGAACGGTTCCAGTTAGCGAGCGAGCTGGAAAAAGAGAAGAAGAAAAAAGCCCAGGAACTGTTCGAGAAATCGCTGGAAAACAACAAGGAATAACCTCTAAATAGCGATTGAACATACTGCTGAATAGAAATAAAAACCCGGAAACCGGGGAAAGGAGTTAGCAATGGATTTTGCAGAATTAAAAATGAAAATTCTCGATGAAATGGAACTGGAACGTCCCGAATGGATAAAAGATACAGACGACAGTTTATGCATCGGGTACCTTGAATTAAGCGCCACCCAAAAACTTATTTTCTCGTTATCCAATTACAGGGGGAAGCAGTACATCGATGTCAGGACCTGGTATCAGGATCAGGCAGGAGAATGGAAACCCACCAAAAAGGGCATTCATTTCAATGTCGATAAATTTGATGACTTCGATAAAGTGATGAAGCTTTACGCCGACATCAAAACGATGCAGCAATAAAAACATGGCAGCAATGAGCTTGTTGTACAAACTCCTGGAGACAGAGCGGCACCAATCGTTTTACTTGAAAATCAAGGACAGTTATCCAGGAGCCCTCTTTAAAAGTATTCTAGACGCCGACAGCACACATGCCGAGCTATTGCGGAAACATCCTCCGGAAAACCTCCGGTGATGAATAACATCTGGGCATCGGCATCATGTCTTCCAAACCGAACGTTTTGTTAATTCACACCGGCGGCACAATCGGAATGATCCGCGATCATGAAAGCGGCGTGCTAAAGCCGGACCTCTTTTATGAAAGCCTGACTCGAGTGGTGCCGGAACTTTCCGATATCGCGGATATCCAGGTGGAAATCCCGTTTGCCATGGATAGTTCCGAATTCAATGCATCACATTGGAGACAATTGGGCCAACTAATCAAAGGGAAAATCGACGGCATCGACGGAGTTGTCATCACCCACGGCACAGATACTCTCGCTTACACAGCATCCGCCCTCTCTTACATGTTGATGAATGTTCCGGTGCCGGTCATCTTAACCGGAGCTCAAAAACCGTTGAGCGAATTGCGCACCGACGCCAGGACCAATTTCATCAATTCCATCGAATTGGCCACAAGGAATATCCACGAGGTCTGCATCTTTTTCGACGACAAACTCATGCGTGGAAACCGTACTATCAAAAGCAGCATCGATCACTTCGACGCCTTCTCCTCCCCCAACTACCCATTATTGGCGCGAGTGGGAATCGATGTGGAGATCTATCGCTCCAATATCCTGCAGACCTCCGGTTTATTCCACATCTTTGACTCTTTCGACAATTCCATCGCTATCTACAAGTCGTTTCCCGGCTGCCGCGACGATTACTTCCAACCTCCGGAAAACATCCGCGCCATTGTCATCATAAGCTACGGCGCAGGCAATATAGCATTGCAAGAGTCCCAACTTCTGGGACGGGTGGAACAATGGCTCGCCGCAAATAAAATCGTTGTCATTATGAGCGAGACAAAATCCGGCAGAATGAATCCCGCACTCTATGAAGCCGGGAACAAGCTTCTCAAGATGGGCGCTCTCCATAGCGGCGACATGACCTTCGAGGCCAGCATCACAAAACTAATGTTCCTGCTAGGGCAATACCAGGATTACGCTATCATCCGTAAGAACTTCTGCACTTCCCTGGCGGGAGAACTAACCGAGAATTAAAAAAAATTTTAAGGAGTCACGATGTCAGAACGAATGATCAACCAATTTTTAGAGATGGTCCAGATCGACAGCGAATCCGGCGAAGAGGCCGCGATGATCGATTATCTGGTCACGGAATTTGAGAAGATCGGGGCCCATGCTGAAAAAGACAGTTATGGCAATTTGATAGCAAAACTGCCGGGCAAAAACTCGAAAACCGACGAACCGATTCTGCTCTCGTGCCACGCCGATACAGTGATGCCGGGCAAAGGGATCAAACCAGTGGTAAAAGACGGAGTTATCCGCTCCTCCGGCGACACCATCCTCGGAGCCGACGACAAAGCAGGCATCGCAGAGATGCTAGAAGCTCTTCGCGTAGCAAAGGTACATCCTCCTGTGGAGATCGCCATATCACGGCAAGAGGAGGTTGGACTCCATGGAGTTAAAAACCTGGATTTCAGTAAGCTAAGCGCCAAAAAAGGGTTTCTACTGGACAACGACACACTGGAGACCATTGTGATCGGCGGCCCTTCCTACTTCGCAATCGATGTGGAAATCAAAGGACGGGCAGCTCACGCCGGCATGGAACCAGAGAAAGGAATCAATGCCATCGTCGCGGCGGCAAAAGCCATCGCCTCCTTACGTTTGGGAAGATTGGACCACGAAACCACAGCCAATGTCGGCGTCATCAAGGGCGGAATCATTCGCAACGGCGTACCAGACTGGGCTCGTTTTCTGGCGGAGTGCCGAAGTTTGACGCATTCCAAGGCGCAGGAATTAGCCGACGAGATGGTAAAGATCATCACTGAAAAAGTGGAAGCCACAGGCGCTACCGTTGAGATAAAAGTTGACAATTTGTGCAAGGCGGTAAATATACCAGAAAATTCTGAAACCGTCCAGGTGTCCAAAAGGGCGTTGGAGAAAGTGGGAATCTCCGCGCAAACAACCTTCATCACCGGCTTCACCGACGCCTCGATCTACAACAACATGGGAATCGAAATGGCTGTGGTGGGCATCGGCGCCCAATTGGAACATTCATGCCAGGAACATATCTATATCTCGGATATGGAAAAAGCGCTCGAGATGGTGATCGAAATCCTTCGCATTTCTGCGGAAGAATAAAACATCGTCCAGGATTCGGAACGGCAAATGACCGCCCACAGTGAGCCTGAGCTCCGGTTTTACGAGGCGCTCGCCGAAGTTTACGATGTCCTGTTTCCATTGGCGCCCCAAAAGGTGACGTTTTGTAAGCAATATCTGGAGACAGGACATCACGAACTTCTGGATATCGGATGCGCCACCGGCGCATTGTGCTTCGCCCTGGCAGCGGACGGCTATCACATCACCGGCCTTGACTCCGATGAGCGGATGCTTCAGATAGCCCGGCAAAAAAGGAACATAGAGCACCAAATCACCTTCATCGCGGACGACATGCGCAACCTGAATCGCCGCTTCCCTGAAACATCTCTAGACGCGGTGTTCTGCTTCGGCAACACCATGGCTCATCTGGATGGAGCCGATGAAATTGAAGGCTTCCTCGACCAGGTCTATAAATCGCTGCGCCCCGGCGGCGAGTTCCTGGGACAATTGGTGAATTACGAGAGAATCATCTCCGGGCGCATTTCGGAACTTCCCCTCATCCAGCGGGGCGAAGTGACGTTCGCCAGAAGGTACCGCTACGAAGAAAACGATCGCTCGCTTATGTTCGAAGGGCGGCTGATACTGGGAAAAAGCCGGCAGACGCTGCAGAACCGCATCCGGTTGTATCCTCTGACAATGCCGGAGCTACGGAGCCGTCTCTCCGAAATAGGCTTCAAGAATATTGAATTTTTCGGCGATTTTAACTGCGCCCTTTACACCGGCAGAGCTGGCGCGCTCGTATTTGCGGCGAAAAAATAGAGACTCTTCAACTGAAGCCGAGCCTCTACTCGCGGATGGATTTCTGAATAAAATTGATCATTTCCAGCCGATTTTTCACTCCCATTTTCCTGTAAATACTATAAACGTGAGATTTTACGGTATTGATGGAGATAAAGAGAGTATCCTCGATATCCTTGTTGCTTTTCCCTTTCATCATCAAAGCAGCGATTTCCTGCTCCCGGTCGGACAACTTGCAGTAGGCGTATAGGCGAGCCATGGCGGATTCGGTTTTATATTTCAATGTGGCGTTCTTTAGCGCGATCATATGCCAATAATAGGCCAGTCCCAATAACAAGCCGAACAATGACAACTTAAACCACCAGGTCTGCCAGAAAGGAGGCGCAATGACAAGGCGGATCGAGGCCCCGTTCTCGTTCCAGACACCGTCTGCGTTGGAACCCATTACCTGTAACTCGTAATCGCCCGGTTCCAGATGGGCAAACGTGATCGTTCGCTTCGATCCCAATGAAATCCACTCCTTATGGAGACCGGAAAGTTTGTAGGCGTACTTGTTTTTGGCGGGGCTGGCGAAACTGAGAGCTGAAAATTCCAGCGTAAATGTATCTTTATATGAGAGTTCCAACTCTTTGATTTGCGAAATATGGCCCCGAAGGCCTAACTCACGATTCACCACTCGAAATCCTGTAAATTGAACCGGCGGAACGTAACGATACGTCGAAATATTTTCGGGGAAAAAAGAGGTCAATCCCTTCACACCGCCGAAGAAAAATTCGCCGGAGGAACCGCGAAAGTATGCTCCCGAGTTAAATTCCACTCCGGCTAAACCGTCCGTGATGTCGAATGCCCGCACCGCGCCAGTCTCAGGATCAAACCGCGCCAGGCCATTGTTGGTGCTGAGCCAGAGATAGCCGGCCCCATCCTCCAGAATCCCATAGATCACATTGTTGGGCAATCCGTCATCCGCGGTGATCCAACTGAAAGTCCCGGTAGCCGGAAAAAACCGGTTCAAGCCTCCGCCGAGAGTTCCAATCCAGAGAATCCCCCGGGAATCCTCAAAAATCGACAACACAACATCGGAACTGATGCCCCCCGTTGTTTCGGAATTTTCCCTGAAATGAAGGAAGGTTTCCCGCTCGCGATCGAACCGGTTCAATCCCCCCGACCACGTCCCCACCCACATCACATGGTTACTATCTTCATAAATACACGAAACCGAGTTGGAGCTCAGGCTTCCCGCAACGTCGGGATGATGGCGATAATGCCTGAATATCCCTTTTGACCGGTCAAACTCATCAAGTCCTCGATTAAACGTTCCGATCCATAATGATCCGGTGTGATCCTCGAAAATAGCCCGGATAAAATTATCCCCCAGAGATTGCCGGTCCGACGTATCGTTTCTGAATTTGGTAAATTTTTTGGCTACCGGATCGAACCGGTTGACCCCCGTCCCATTAGTCCCAACCCATAAAAAGCCTGAGCGGTCCTGGTACACAACCCTTACAAAATTGGAACTCAGACTGAACGGATCATTCTCGTCATACCGATAATTGCACACAGTACCCGTGGAACGGTCGAGCATATCCAGACCGCCCCCTTCGGTTCCCACCCACACATTCCCATCGCGATCTTCAATAACCGAAAAAACCAGGTCATGAGAGATACTCGCTCCGCCGCACACTTGATGCCGGTAAGAGCGAAACACATTTTTTTTCTCACTGTATTTATTGAGACCGTCGCCATACGAGCCGACCCACAGAATCCCTTCACGGTCCTCGAAGACCGAAATCAAATGGTTGGAATTCAAACTATCCGGAAGGGGCGACGCTACGTGCACATCCACCAAACGTTTTTCACGCATATTGAATTCCACCAATCCTCCGGCTGTAGCCGCCCATAGAATATCGGGTCGCGCCTTTGAATCGGTAACAGAGTAGACATATTTCGTACCGCCGAAAGCCAGGTTGCCGCTATCGGAAAAATAAGTGGTAAAGACCTCCTCTGCCGGATAAAAATGAACCAAACCGCTACCAGAAGTGCCAATCCAGATGGTACCGTTGAGGCCGGCGCAAATTCCAGTGATAGCGGTATCCGGGATACTACGCGGATCTCCAGGTTTATTCCGGTAAGACACGATGGCGCAGTCCAGGGGATTGAACCGCGCCAATCCCGAGTTAACTCCCCCCAGCCACAAGTGACCGTCACCGTCCTCATAAATAGCTGATATATCGATATCCAGAGGAAAAGAAATAAACGAATCCGTAATTCGATCAAATTTGCGCAACACACCGGGAGAGCCTACCCATACATCTCCAGCTTCTGTTTCAAATAGTTCGCCGATCTTAATATTGAGAAGCTCGCCTCCGTTACCTGCTCCCCGCAAGTACCGGACAAAATCCCCTGTGGCCGGGTCATACCGGCTCAATCCTCCCAAAACAGAACCCATCCACACATTCCCATCACGATCTTCCATTAAAGAGGAGACACAACTGCTACCGATACTGCCGTTTTTTTTTGGATCATAATGATACACCGTACATTCATATCCATCATACATAGTCAAACCGTCATTGGTGCCGAACCATAAAAATCCCCGCGAATCCTGTATGATGCAGTTCACCGTACTCTGGGCCAGGCCATGTTCCCTGGATAAATATTCGAATTTTTTCTGGGCGTCTCTCTGACCGGGCCATAACAGAGGCGCGGCGAAAAGAAATAATCCAAACAGCAATATCATTTCACGTCTTCCGATTGGATACTTCGACATTTGTTTCACCTCGGCTTCCTAAAAAAAGAAAGTATAATTTTACCATAGATAAGAATAATAATATTTCCGGATATTGTAAGGAAAACTGATAAAAAAACGCTGAGCCAATTGCGGAAAAAATTTAAATTCATTACAATGATATGGGAGAAAAAGACAGATCATGAAAAAAAATATCCTCTTCATCTGCCGGGATCATTCAGCCAGGGCGCCGATGGCGGCCGCATTGATCAACCACCAATTCAGTGAACATTTTTTCGCCTTCAGTACTGGAATAGTGACGGGAAAGCCGTCCCTATACGCAATCGATGCGATGAACGAGCTTGGAATCGAGCTCCCGGAATCGGAACCGAAATGTATTGCGGATTTTCTTGATGCCGACATCCACCTGGTGATTACCGTTTGCCAGGAAGCGAAGATGGGATGTCCAAAATTTCCCTTAACTAGAGGCTACGCTCACAAACATTTCCCGGACCCGGGTGAGTTTGAGAGAGAAACGCCACGCGAAGAAGAGTTCCTATGGTCATTCCGCCGGGTCCGAGACGAGATTCACCTCTGGCTCGGGAAATATTTTAGTTAAATTCATCAAATTAAAAAAATGTTGCCCGGCTATTTCTGCTTCCGCCTCTCGAAGCGTTTGAAAATAGCCTTCGCTAAGGTGATGGGCAATCTCGCGAGCGAACGCCACATCGTTTGTTCATAATTGTAGATACCATAGAGCATCTTATTCAAAATCAGCGCGAGATATGGATCCTTTTGCCCCAACGAGACCGCAATTTCCATGCGCCGCTTGTTTTTGTAGACCTGCTGTCGCAAAAAATAGCCGTATCTATCCAGATCATCGCCAAATTCCCGGCGCCAGGCATCCTCATACGACATGAGCGATATCCCTCTGTTTTTGTGCCCGGCAATCGCCTCGGCAGCCAGTTGTCCCCCTTTGATACTGTAATAGAGTCCCTCGCCGGACACCGGGCTCACAAAGCCCGCCGCGTCCCCGACCAGCAACACATTGCCGAACACACTTCGTTTCGTCGTGTGTTTGAATGGCAACGGGCACCCCACTCCCGGCTCCAAAGGCAAATCCCGGGGAAGCAACCGATGTCGCCTCAAATTGTCCAAAAAACCGTGATACGCTTGCATCGCCCCCACATCTTTCAACAACACCGCCGTTGCGCCGATGCCGATATTCAGATACCCTTTTTTGACAAATACCCAACCATACCCATTGGGAACAGCGCCGAAAAAAATTGCCAACGAATGCCGGTCGAAGCCCGCATCGAGCAACACTTCATTATCGATAGGAGTTTCAGATACAACGCAAGCCGCCATATAATCCCTCTCGACCAGTTGAGGTTTGGGCGCTCCGATTTCCCGTAAAAATCCCTGATAAGCATTTCCAGTGGCAACCAC
>JAHELQ010000602.1 GCA_024644125.1 Candidatus Aminicenantota bacterium
TTGTATTTTGATGTTGTGGATATTGGTGGACGGGAATAGTTGGATACAAAAGGGAGAGGATATCCTCTCCCTTTTGTATTGCGATGATTACAATCTCATTTTTTGAGTTTCCATAAAATCGCCTGCTTTGACACAAGGATATCGTCTTTTTCTAGACGTACTTCGAATAGCTCTACGTTGTCGGCTTTTTCGTAGAAGGTATCTTCGATATCCGCTACTTTGTCCTCGAGCTCTTCTTGAAGTGCCAGTAGATCTTCTTCCAATTGTGAGACTTTGGTTTTCTGCAAATCCAATTGGTTGGATGCCGAAGAGGTGGTACGCCGTCTGCGGGCCGCAGACGATAAACCGCGGGTGGAACGGCTGCCAAGGAAGAGCCCCAAAACCGATTCGCCTAGCGAGAGTAGTTCCTCTGTCTTTTTAGACGAGACCTCTTTTTCTATACGGGTGGTTTTGATTTTTTCACGTTCCACCTGGTCTTCCAACCGGTCTATCTTTCGCTCGTAAGAGTTCTTAAGTTTTTCAACCTCTTTTTCGATCGTCTTTTCCACTACTTCCCGACAGCGGTGGCGGAAGGCGTCCTCGCTCTCCTCCGCTTCCGAAACGAGCTTCAGTTCCGAATTCTTGAAAAGGTTGAGCGAAAGTGTCGAGAATAGGTGGTTTTTAAATGCTTGCTGAATTCGCCGGATGGATGTAAAGTTCACATTTGGCGGCAAGGGCTCAAATCCTTGAACGATTGTATCTGCGTCGCGTGAGTATTCGATCTCACCTTTCGACATCTCCGCCTCTGCCGGATCCGGCGTTTCAACCGCCGGGAACCACGCCTGGAATTTATTCCTGATATACAGGCTCAGCGCGGTGTCGTCGAACACGACTTCGCCTTCCAGATAATGGTAGGGGGAATAATAATTCTCCGAACCCGCGGGAATACTGTCGTAAAGATATTCGATCGCCATATCCGCCCGCGGAACAGTCGGCAGGAAGTCTGAGGCGACGGTCGTCGAGGAGGCTTCGCTCGCAGCTTCCGCCATCTTTTCAGCTATCCGCCCTTCCAATTGGACCTCTGCGCTGAGGCCTTTCAATTGGTCGCGGGTCAGGGGACCTGCCAGGTACGACATGGCCCAACGGGTCTGGAATACCTTGATATCTTTTTCATGTACATTTTTTACCAGGAAGGTGCGTTTTTGCAGCCCCGACATTGTTTGCGCCAATTCCTGGATGGTCATGGCCTCGCCCGAAGCGTCCATCGCGCCGCGCAAGCCTTCCAGCACCCGTTCCCGGTCCAGTTCAGTTTGCAGCTTGCCGATAAACCAGGTACCCATGTTGGACAGAGCTTTATAATCTATGTCTTTCGGGTTTTGAGTCACCAGCATCACTCCCATCCCGAATGCCCGCGCCTGCTTGAGCAGCAGCATCATCGGCGGCTTCGACGGAGGGTTCTTTGGGTAAGGGGGGAGGTAACCGACGATCTCATCCATGTACAAAATGTATTTAAGATCCGTCGAACCCTGCTGCCTTCGGATCCAGTACACAATTTCATTCAATAACAAACTGACAAAGAACATCCGTTCGTTTTCCGATAGGTGGGCGATGTAGAATATATTGACCGGAGTTCTTGAACCGGACTTTTTATACAAGAGCGACGCGTCGATCGGCATACCGCTGCTCCAGTAGCGGAAGCTCGGCGCCGAGATTACGTTGTTTATTTTGAAGGCCAGCTCGATGCGGTCCTTTTCCTCGATTAGCCGGTTGATATCGAAAACTCCGAGCTTTTTGAACGGTGGTTTCTGAATGTTGAGAATGAGCTCTTCCAGCGATACATCTTTTCCCAACCTCCAGAAGTGCTGAATGATGTTGGAGATCAGGATGTGGGGCTGGCTTTTCAGTGGATCGCTGTCGATATCCAGTAGGGAGAGTAGGGCTGACACTGAGTTACGGATTTTTTCCAGCAGGTCTTCTTCGTTGTCTTCGAAGTTACCGCCCGGATGTTTGAAGCCTTCGATGATACTGACCGGGAGACCTGCGCTGGATCCGGGGGTGAATATCCTCAGATCCATTTTTTGTTTCAACGCCGCTACCTGGTCCTGGCCGATATCCCAACCGGCGAGCCCTTTCTTCCAATTTTCCGCCACTTTATTGGAATATTCATCCAGGCTCATTCCCTCTTTTTGCGCTTCGACCGGAGAAATCCAGGGTTTGAATTGGTGGGGTGCCAGATCTGGAAACAAGAGAGCCAGATTGGCCACATCCCCTTTGGGATCGATAATCACGATGGGAATATCTTCTGCTATAGCCTCTTCCAGAAAATCGATACACAAACCTGTTTTTCCACTGCCGGTCATCCCAAATACGACGCCGTGAGTCGTTAAATCCGCGGGATCGTATACATATTTCGAGTCCAATAATTTGTTTTTTTCGAGGGAAAACTCTTTTCCCAGGAATAACGAACCGTCTTTTTTCATTTTTTTTACCTCCATCAATGTACACTAAGATTATAAATTAATTCCGCGAAAAATTAAAGGTTTCCGTTCCCGTTATCGTAAAGGGACAGGTTCATTGTCCCAGTCGAGTGAACATTCTTTTATGCGGAAAAACCCAGAACCCGCCCTCGAAAAATCACCGCCGGAAACGTAAAAAATTGTCCGCGGCTATTGCATTGGTCCGGTATTTCTCTTAAAATCAAGTTTTGATTTGAAAAATGTGAAGAAGGAAATCCTGGAATTCCATGATAAAAAATCAGCAAACGCAAACCAATGATTGGCAGGCCCGGGTCCGGAAGGTCGCGGCCGGAGTGCGGCGACGGGTGCTTCATCATACTCTTGAGAACAACGGCGGATATTTGAGCCAGGCGTGTTCGTCGGCGGAGATTCTTGTCGTCCTGTACACCAGGGTGATGAAACTCAAGGAGAACCGGGGGTCGAAGATCCCGCTCCCCTTTCGCGGCGTGCCGGGGCCGGGGAATCCTAATAGTTTTACCGGCGCTTCCTATAACGGGCCGATGGCGCCTGACCTCGACCGGTTTATTTTTTCGCCGGTCCATTATGCCCTGGTGCTGTATTCTGTTTTGATCGAGACCGGGCGGCTGGCTCCCGACGCGCTGGAGCAATTCAACAAGGACGGCAGTACAGTGGAGCTCATCGGCGCCGAACATTCGCCGGGTCACGAGTTGACCGCAGGCTCGTTGGGGCAGGCTATCAGCCAGGCTGGAGGTATCGCTCTGGCGCGTAAGCTGCGCGGCGACACGGGCCGGGTGTGGGTGTTCATGTCGGACGGCGAATTCCAGGAGGGGCAGACCTGGGAGGCGTTCGCCGCCATGGCTTATCACAAGATCGACAACATCTGCGTGGTCGTG
>JAHELQ010000603.1 GCA_024644125.1 Candidatus Aminicenantota bacterium
TAATGAAATCTTTGATGTCGGGATGATCGACCCGGAGGACACCCATATTTGCGCCTCGCCTTGTTCCGCCCTGCTTTACCGCTTCTGTACCTGAATCGATAACTTTTAAAAAAGAAATCGGGCCGGAAGCGATCCCCTGTGTTTTTCGAACGAAGCTTCCTTGCGGTCTGATTTTTGAAAAATCAAATCCAGTGCCTCCGCCTTCCTTGTGTACCAGTGCGGCGTTTTTTACTGTTTCAAAAATTCCTTCCAGGCAATCTTCGATCGGCAACACAAAACATGCCGATAGACACAATCCCCTGTCGGCGCCTGTCAATGTAGGAGAATTCGGCATGAAGTCTTTATTAATCATGCTATCGAAAAATTTTTGTTCCCAGAATGTCTTATCTTCCTCTTTTTTTTCAAAGTTAGCAATATATCGGGATACTCGTCTAAAAAGATCCGAGGGTTTTTTTTCTATTAATTCGCCTTTTTCATTTTTTTTAAAATAGCGCGCTCTGAGTATTTTTAGAGCATTCTCAGTAAAACCTTCCAATTTTTCCTCCTGAGTGTTTGTATTTAGTTGCTTTGTAATTTTAGTGCACTATATGTGGGGTGTCAAGGTTCTCCTGTTCAAAAAATAATTTTTATTTTGATACCCTTGACAAATTATATTATATTATATATTATAAATGGGAACAAATGGGATAAAATGGGATAATGCAGCGTTTTAGAGGTAGTTATGACGTGAAGGTTGATGACCGAGGGAGAATTAAAATCCCTGCAAGGTTTCTCTCGGTGTTCGAAAGCTGCTATAGTTCGGATGTTTTTTTGACATCTATCGAAGGGGATAACGTCATATTGTTTCCAATAAGTATCTGGGAAAAAATGGAGACTCAGATAGAATCTCTCGGTATTTTGGATCCGGATGTGGATGCCTAAGTGAACCGATTGAATTATTGGGGGACTGAAACCGAAATGGATTCTAAAGGCAGAATCCTGATTCCCCCAACTTTACGCAAGTCCAGTCAGTTGGATGATACCGTCAGGGTGCTTGGAAAAGCGAATCATCTGGTAATCTGGAACGAAGATATGTTCAAATCGAAGGAATTGGGCGAACCATTTGGTAAAGAGCAGTTGCATCGAGTATCGAGGATCTTAAATGAAGTTACTTCATTATCCGGTAATGAATAGAGAAGTCATAGATGTCCTGGGTGATCCCGGCGACGGTTACTTCGTGGATTGCACTCTCGGAATGGGAGGGCATTCTTTTTTTGTGTTGAAGCGTTTTGAGCGTTCGCGTGTCCTTGGTGTGGATGTCGATGAAGAGAGTCTGGTCAAGGCGAGGGAAAACCTGTCGGAATATGGCGATCGTGTGACAATTGTTCGCTGTGATTATATGAAGGTGTTTGATGTAGTTGATTTTGGAAAATACCATGTGTCCGGTATGTTGATTGATCCGGGGATTTCGATGGTACAACTGAAGGATCCCCAGAGAGGGTTTTCCCATAACATCGATTCCCCTCTTGACATGAGGAAGGATCGTGGTTTCGGAATAAGTGCGGCGGATGTTGTCAATACAATGTCCGAAAAAGAGCTGATAGGGATTTTTAGGGATTTTGGCGAAGTAAAGCTGGCCGACAAATTGGCCAAATGTATAATCGAAAGACGTTTGTTTGGACCGATAGATACGACCTTGAAATTGAAGGAAGTAGTCGAGAAGGTTTTTGGTAAACGGGTGCCAAAAGGCAAAGTGCATCCGGCGGCGCAAGTTTTCCAGGCATTGAGAATTTATGTTAATGACGAACTCGGCGGAATCGAGGATTTTTTGCTGAAAGCAGCTTCGATACTGGAAAAAGGCGCCAAACTGATTTTCATCTCGTATCATTCCGTTGAAGACAGACTGGTGAAGCGTACTTTCAAGGGGTTGGCAAATGATGGAAGAGCTAAATTGATAAAACCCTTTCCCATGTTTCCCTCCGAGGAAGAGGTTCGCGAAAACCCACCGTCGAAGTCTGCGAAATTGCGGGTGGTGACACTCCAATGACGTTGAACGAAGAGCAGAAAAAAGGAATTGGAGGTATTTTTTGGTTAGTGGGCTTTGTTGTCTTCATCATTCTTTTTACGTACTCCAGCCTGAATTTGAAAAATATAGATTATGGATATCAGAAGCAGAAATTGATGCTGGAGGAAAAGAATTTGCAAGAGGAAATTGATAAATTGAAAGCGCAACGGGCAATGTTGTTGAACTTGAAGCGGGTAGAAACGATTGTTATCGAGAAGCTCGGCTATCAGTATCCAAAGCGGTGCCAAATTATTAATGCCGTATCGGCGGAAAAGAAAAATGAAAATAAATAGAAATGAACGGAACCGGGCCTTTGTGTTGTTTATCTTCTTCAATGCCTGGGTTCTTTTCATTTTATTTCAGCTATTCAATATCCAGGTGTTTAGTTACAGTAAATTTCGCTCGCGGGTGAGCGCCCAGACAAAAAGGACATTTAAGCTCCATCCCAGGCGGGGCACTATTTATGACGCTTCCAGTGAAGTGTTGGCAATTTCTGTAAAAACGAAGTCCGCCGCTATCACTGCCAAAGATGAACAGAAGGCGATGGAAACCTACAAAAAAGTGGTTAGAATTATCCCATTGGCCCCAAGTAAGAAAAAAGAAATTGTTGAACGTATTAGACGGGGCAACCGCTTTATCTGGCTGAAGAGAAAACTGAGCGAAAAAGAATATCTGAAATTAGAGAAATTGAATGAAAGCTCCTCCGAGCAGAAAACAATTTTTTTTGTGGATGAATATAAGCGAGTGTACCCTCAAGAAGAACGGGCGGCTCATATTCTCGGAGGAGTGGGGATCGATGAACAGGGGCTTGCGGGACTGGAATACGAATTGGATTCATTGATCAAAGGCCATGGCGGCCTTGTAAATGGAATGGTTGACGCCCGGCAAAAGGTGTTCAACCTTGAGTATCTCCAGTACCCGGAAAGCGGAAAAGATGTGTATTTGACCATTGATTCGACCCTTCAATACCTTGTTGAACAGGAATTGGAGAAAAGTGTTTTGCAAAACAACGCCAAAGGCGGCGCGGTTATCGTGATGGAATCCAGGTCCGGCGCAGTACTTGCCATGGCCAGTTATCCGTTTTATAGGCCGGAGGGAATCAGTCGAACTTCCGAAAAACTTTTACGCAATAAATGCATTTCATTTCTCTACGACCCGGGGTCCACATTCAAAATTGTATTGGCTGCCTCCGCTTTTGAAAACAAGATTGTACGTCCTCTTCAAACTGTGAATTGCCGGAATGGAAAACTTGTGGTCAGCGATCGCACGATTTCCGATACCAGCGCTTTCCAGACGTT
>JAHELQ010000108.1 GCA_024644125.1 Candidatus Aminicenantota bacterium
AATATCGTCGTTATCCGTATCATCTGATATTTCAGGATCGGTGGAATCAAAATTATTCATCATATGACCCTCCGTAGGCGATGGTGTCGTAATTTCCTCCCTGGAAAACATCACTGTTTTATCCTTCTGGAAAATAGAGAGTCTACTCCTTAAGGAAATTAGCACCAGCTTCATAATATTGTGAAGGCCTTCGAGAATATTGGTTCCGGAAGTGGCGACTGTCTCAAAATAAGGTTTTTGCTCAGTATTCAGTAGTTTATTTAGATCTGAAATAGGCAGGATTTCTTGCAAATCCCTTTTATTGTATTGCAAAATTATTGGAATTTCCGTATACAAGATGTTGTTTTTTTTGAGATTCGCCCTTAAATTCTCGAAGCTTTCGATATTCTGTTGCTTGAGAGAAACCTGGGAATCGGCAACAAATACAACTCCATCGGCTCCCTGAAGAACCAATTTCCGGGTTGTGTCATAGGCAACCTGTCCTGGAACCGTATAAAGCTGAATTTTAACTGAATAATCACCCATTTTGCCAATCTCCACCGGCAAAAAATCGAAAAACAGGGTACGGTCACCGTCTGTGTCTAGAGTGATTAA
This sequence comes from Candidatus Aminicenantota bacterium, assembly GCA_024644125.1. Lineage (GTDB taxonomy): Bacteria > Acidobacteriota > Aminicenantia > UBA2199 > UBA2199 > JAHELQ01. The sequence goes on from JAHELQ010000108.1 coordinate 595, forward strand.
TTTACCTTTGTTACGAAATTTTTTACTGGTGTAGATATAGCGCAAACACGTGGTTTTCCCACTAAGCGCAGGTCCATAATATACGATTTTTATCGTAATTTCTTTGTTATTATAATTTACGAATGCCATTTCTGGATTCTATTAAAATGGATCGCCATCGCCGTCATCGTAAGGAAACTCATTGATGTCAGAAATCGGAGGAGAATTTACTCCATCCTGATTGGAATATCCGTCTCCACCGTAGCTTCCGCCACGATTGGAATAAGAGCCGTCGGCCCCTCCGGAATCCGATTTCTGATATGCGCCGCCACCATTGCGATCCGCTTTTTCTAATAAAACAACATTCACCACTTCGATATCGGTGGTTTTACGATTATTCCCTTCCTGGTCCTGCCATTTCCTGGTTTTCAATTTACCTTCAACCAGAACTAGTGAACCGCGGTGAACATTACGCTCAACCTTCTGGGCCAGTGGTCCCCATGCTACCAAATTGTGCCATTCGGTCATATCTTTCCACTGGTTATTCTTGTCCATATAACCTTCGGTGGTGGCGATACTGAACCGGGCCAAATCTCTGTCGGTACTTGGAATATGTGTCAGTTCCGGATCTTTGCCAACTCGGCCGACCAGGATTACTCGATTTAAACTTCTTACATTGCTTGCCATGATATCAGTCCGAAATATCCTTAATTTTCTGTTGGGCGAGAGAGGCTTCCTCGGATAGAGGGAATTTAGTGATAAGACCTTTCAATACATTCACTCCTTCCGAACCATTGCCCATTTCAATCAACGCAAATCCTTTCTTCAAAGTCGCGGCCGGGATTTTGTCTCCGTCATTATACGTTTCGATCAATTCCCCAAACGTAGTCACCGCATCCTGAAACATTCGCTGTGCATAATAACATTCACCAACCCAATAGAGGGAATTGTCAGCCAGGCCATTTTGCGGGAACAGGCTGATAAATTGTTTAAAACCCTTTATTGCCAGATCGTAATTTTTTTTGAGATAATCAGAATAAGCGGTAAAATAGATACTCTCCGGTGATTGTGTCATTGATTCGGGAGTCTCCGGATTTTCTTCTTCGAATCCCCCGCCGGGATTATTTCCAGTGGCGGGGGTATAATTCATTATTTTATCGCTTACTTCCGTCAGTTTATTCTTAAGATCGTTCAACTCTTCTTTGATAAACTGTAAACTCAAGACAACATTCTCTCTATTTTGGTTCAAGTCCGCTTGACTGGATGTAATTGCACCTACTTTGAGTTCAATGATATCGACTTTTTTCTGTAAATTTTCAAATGCCGTTGAAACCACAGTGACTTTCTGGTCCAGCGCGGCCAGCGTTTGGCTAATTTTCTGAATCTCATCCAGAATCATTTTGGTATCTTTCCTGACCGAATAAACCGGCGACGTTATGGCCAAACAGACTAAAACAATAAAGACAATGTTCTTTTTCATGTAATTAATTCTTCAATCAACTATTTTTTGGTGATTTTAAATTCAGATCTCCTATTCTGGTAATAGGTGTCCTCATCGACGCCTTTTACAAGGGGCCTGCTTTTGCCGTAAGAAACGATATTGACTTTTGCCGCGGGAACACCGAGATTTACAAGGTAGGTTTTGGCAGCTTCAGCCCTCTTTTCACCCAGCGCAATGTTATACTCTTCCGTTCCTCTTTCATCGCAGTGTCCTTCCACAACGATTTCAACTGACTGATGATTCAACAGCCAGTCGGCATTGCGATGGAGGATGGGCTTCATGTCGTCTTTGATATTGTGTTTATCAAAATCGAAATGAATTTTTTTTAAGTTACCTTCGTTGTTAATCTCATCCAGACTTTTCTGCTGGAAGATTTCTTCCTCGGTCAGGACAGGTTTTTCCACTTTTGGAGTAACTTCTTCTACTTTTTCCACTACCGGTTCTTTTTGCACCGGTTCAGTTTTGACCTCTTTTTTACAAGATTCCATTGAAAACAAAAACGCTACCCCAATGATTAAAACAACTAATAATTTTCTCATTTATCCTCCTTAGCACTTAAAACTAATTTATAATATACTACACTCTATTTGTCAAATCTATCGTACTTTTTTTTGCCATCCCGGCATTTTGTTTTCCCCTTTTGAAGTAATCCTTCTCAGATTCCTGCCATCGTAATCCACCAGGTATAATTGATAACTTCCCGAGCGATTGGATGCGAACACCAAATGCCGGCCGTCTGGTGACCAAGATGGATTTTCGTTGCGCCCGGCGTCTTCGGTGATCTTGATATATGAATTGGTTCGCAAATGATAAATGTATATATCGAACCGGCCTTCGATCCTGGAGACATAAGCGATCCTGGAGCCATCCGGCGACCAGGCGGGAGAATCATGGTATGTCCCCTCGAACGTGACGCGGCGAACGTTTGTTCCCTCCGCATCCATAATATAAATCTGGGGGGTTCCGCTTCTCTGGGAAGTAAAGGCGATCTCCCGTCCATTGGGGCTCCAGCAAGGAGTACTGTCGATGATCCGGTTGAATGTGAGTTGTTTCTCTTTGCCGGTTTGCATATCCCTGACATAGATTTCAGCATTACCGGACCTGGTGGAGGTATACACCAACAAATCTCCTTCGGGAGACCAATCGGCGGCATAATTGGCCCTTCCGCTGGCGATGAGGTCGGTTTTTCCTGAATATAGGTGAAACATAAAAAGATCCGGAGAATTGTTCCTGTACGAGGTATAGAGAACCTTGTCGTTATCTAAACTCCAGGTGGGCAGAATCTCGATGGAATCGTTGTGGGTGATCCGCTGCTGGCGGCTACCGTCATAATCCATGATATAGATTTCAGAATTTCCATCCCTGGTGGAAACAAAAGCGATTTTCGTATTAAATATCGGTTTCTCACCAAAATATTTCATCATTTCATCGGCAGCCCGGTGCGCGATCAAGCGGACAAATTCTTTCTTACCGCCAAAATTCCTGCCGAAAATGAAGCGCTGGCTCTTTACTTCAAACACTTTGAAGGTGAGAATCAGGCGTTCGTCCGCGGAGACTTCCAGCTCGCCGACGATTAAAATATTCGCCTGGATCGATTCCCAATCTTTAAAAAGAATGTGATTGGGATCGAATTCTTTAATGTATGAATAATGTTCCCGGGGTATCAAATTGAATACCCGGGAGAATTCAAGATCACTCCAGAGGGTTTCGTACAACTCTTTCTTAACCTCTTCGTCCACCACCGAGGAGGAGGTAAAATTTAGATCGGGCAACGCGAGAGGAATCATGGGCATCCCCTCCTTGATTCCAATCCATACCTCTTGCTGAGATGTAAGGTGGCTAACATTGCACAATAACAAAAATAACGCGATTGCGGTCTTCAATATATTCATTATTTCTCCCATTCAAATTTGAAATGTACTGCCAGGTAGCTGGATGGAAAATCGGATGGCAAAGGGGGAAACGGCGAGGCGTTTTCCACTGCCCGGAGGGCGGATAGATCGATGGTTTCGATACCACTCTCTTTTTCCAGTTTTAAACCCGACACCTTGCCATTGCGTTGGATTTCGAAGTAAGCGATGGCCACAAACTTCCCCCGAAGACCTGGGGTCACCAGGGAATTGTACCAGGACGAAGAGATCTTCCCCTTCAACGCGTCGATATAGTACGCGTAGGGGAAGTAACCGCCAAAACCGCCGGTACCGTCGCCAAAGCCGGAACCTGAACCGTTTCCGCTCCCTGTTCCAGTAGAAATTCCAGTACTCAGCCCACCCGAACCTCCCGGCCGGGTCCGCGAAACGGCCTTCCGGCCATCATCCGGCGACGTCCGCTTCTTCCGGGTCACCGAAACAACCGGCTCCTTCTCTTTTTTTTTGCGGCCCTCTTGATCGGGATATCTAATTTTGGAGAGGGTTTCTTTTTTAACTGTCAGATCTTTGATTTTTCCTGCAGGCTCTTCTGTTTCTATCACTGTGGCATCACTTTGCGATGGTTGTCCGGCCTGAGGCTCAGGCTCCACCAATTGGGTTTTCCCCTCTTGTTTACCTCCGGAGCCGCCGGGTCCCCCGGTGCCGGTGGAAAATTGAATCAAATCTACATAATAGGTTGTTTCCTTTCTTACATCGGTCCGAGGCATAAAAATCATGAGGGCGAATAAGGAAATATGCAATATAATGGATAAAGTGACGGCAAATTTGAACTTCATTTCCGCTCTTTTTGATCCACGATCATGCCCACCTGCTCGATTCCGGCTTTTTTAATGACATCCATCACCGAAATGATATATCCGTAAGAAACATCTTTATCCGCTTTCAAGAAAACGATTTTCTTTTCTTTATCGAGAAAATAACTCTTCAATCGAGATTCCAGAAGGTACAGGTTGACATTCTGGCCATCCATGTAAATGTAGCGGTCCTGGGTGACAGTGAGCACAAGGCCTCCGGAACTCGGATTGGAACGGGTTTCAGCAGAAGGAAGATTTACATTGATCCCTGATTGCATCATCGGAGCCGCCACCATAAAAATAATCAGGAGCACCAACATCACATCCACCAATGGCGTGACATTGATTTCAGAGAGACTGGAATTCAGCTTCGATCCGTTTTGAATCTGCATCAGCGTATTTTCTCACTTACATTCAAAAATTCCAGGACAAATTCTTCCATTTCAGAAATCAGAACTTTTAGTTTGTTGAGCAGCAAATTGTAAAAAATAACCGCCGGAATCGCGGCAAACAAACCCAACGCGGTGGCGATCAACGCTTCTGCGATACCAGGGGCCACAGTCGTCAGATTGGCGTTCATCTGAACACCGATCTCGTGGAATGCGCTCATAATTCCCCAAACAGTACCGAACAAACCGATAAAAGGGGTTACGGAAGCTGTTGTCGCCAAAAATCCGTTCAAGCGTTCCAGCCGGGTGATCTCTGAGGTGGATGCCCGCAAAAGGGAGCGATGGATACTCTCATGGTTCAGCTTTTCTCCTTGCTGATTGTTATTGGCGCCCATCTGCGACATCAATTCCTTATATCCGTTTTTGAAGATACTCGCCAACGGGTTGTTCTGAAACAACGCGGCAAATTTATTGATTTCGGAAAAATTTTTAGTCTTCCTGAAATAATCGATAAAACGGGACGAATTTTTTTTCGCGTTGGAATATTCCACCAGCTTGAAAATGATAATCGCCCACGACACGATGGAAAAAACCAACAGCATCAGCAGGACCAATTTGACTATCGGTGATGCCGAGGCAATAATCTCCAGATAATTGGTGGATCTTCCAACACCCTGTTGAGCTACAGTAAGTATTAAGTTGTTCATGGTAAAAATTTACCACAAACCAGAGGACATTTCAACAAATTTTCCCACTGGCGGTTCCGCGGACATTCCGCACTCGTCCGCTTACGGACGGCCTCCGCATTACAAAAAGAAACACATCGATTTTCAGGCTGTACTATTGACGGTTTTGTTCATTCTCCAGGAATTTACCACTGTGAGACATCCGGCGCCTGAACGCTGACCTGCACCGTGTTCTGACCTTCAGGATTGTTGTAACAGTCGCAATCGCACACACACGCCGCAGGCGGCATCCTCAAATCATTCAAACCGGACTTCATCCGGTCCATTTCACGATTGTTCAAAGAAACCAGATTAAAAACCGCAGAGATACCTTTCCCCTTTTTTGTAATAGACATTTTTTCCCCCTTAAAGTCTATCTATTACTAATATAATACAGGTTTTCCAGAATTCAACCGCCATCGAAAAAGAAATGCCGCTTTTTTCTAGATCGGGGAAATATCGGTTATTTCTTCATTTCTTTCATATAACGGGGGATATCGCCGAAGCTGCCATTGGAGATCAGAAGCAGCACTGTGCCGGTTTCAAAATCCAGATTCTCCAGGTATTGCCTTATCCCGTCATAATCGTCAAAAACTTCGACAGTTTTACCCCGGGCACGAAGTCTATCCCTGATGATCGAGATATCCAACCTCTCCCCCTCAGGGATCCTTTCCTTCTGATACACGTCTTTCAATATCACTTCGTCAGCCAGGGCGAAGGACAACGCCAACCGGTCCTGGAAAAAATTCCTCCGCAAACTCCAACTGCGGGGCTCGAAAGCGCAGACAATCTTCCTTTCCGGATAGACCTCCTTCACGCTCGCGACAATGTTGGCGATAGAGGTTGGATGATGAGCGAAATCTTCCAGAACCAGCGTATTTTTTATTTGATTGATGAGCCGCAGCCGCCGTTCCACTCCGCTGAAGGTGGACACCGCAGTACGTATCGTTTCGGGAGGAATTCCCAGATGAATTCCCAGAACAATGCCGGCGGCCAGGTTCCAGATATTGTACCGCCCCAATAACCGCGTGCGGCAATCGATGGAAAAATCGGAGGAAGCGAGAGTGAAACTGTAGCCCGCTTCGTCGCGCTCAATAGCGCGAATCATGACATCGGACTCCGCCTCACCGTAAAAACGAACCGGAGTGAATGCTTTTTCCACCACCTTCCGGTTCATCGGCACATCGCCGTTGGCAATGATCAAACCATTGGATGGGACCTGGTTCACCAGATTTGTGAAGCTTTTTTTATACGACGCTTCATCGGGGAAAAAATCGAGATGGTCATATTCGAGGCTGGATAGCACCAAATACCGTGGATGATATTTCAAAAATTTGGAAGAACGGTCAAAGAACGACGTTTCGTATTCATCCCCTTCCATGATAAAAAAGTCGCCGCTACCAGTACTGTGATTCGAGGCGAAATCGAGCGGTTTACCTCCGATAAAAAATCCGGGTTCCTTACCCGCCACAGAGAGAAGATGGGAAATGAAGGAAGTAATCGTAGTTTTTCCATGGGTTCCCGCCACCACCACCGACCGCTTCCCTTTGATGAAAAAACGGTACAGGGCTTCAGCCATCGAATGGTATTCGATATCGTTATTCAAAATGTACTCGGCTTCAGGATTTCCCCGCGAAATGACATTCCCGATGACGCACACATCCACATCTTCCGGGATGTTACAGGCATCGTACCCCTGGAAGAGGGTAACCTCCATCTCTTCCAATATCCTGTCCACCGGAGGATAAAAATGTTCGTCGGAGCCAAATACCTCGAATCCTTTTTGCTTGAACAATCCTGCCAGCGCGCTCATCCCAGTGCCCGCAATCCCGCATAAAAAAACTTTCATTATCGCCACCTACATTTCAATTGAGTCTGTTTTTCGTAAAGGGTATGTTATATCACAGCCGTCTCTTCAAATACAAGTCCCTCATACCTCCGGGTATCGATGACGGCCGGAATTCCCAACGGGCAGGTGTGGACGCGGCCGGCGTGTCCCAATGGAGCGTCGTAAATCACCGGAATATCGATGCCTTCCAGATACATCTCGACTCGGGAGAGAAAGTAGTCCCGTTCATGTTTATCTCTGAAACAGCCGGGAAATTGTCCCAGTATCAATCCCTTTATATTATCTAACACTCCTGCGACGGAGCATTGCCAGAGCATCCGGTCCAGTCGGTGGATCCTCTCCCCGGTGTCCTCCAGCAGCAATATCCGGCCTTCGGTTACGGGGCGATACGGAGTACCCAGGAGCGAAACAAAATTAGACAGGCACCCACCGGTGACACTAGCGCGGGCATCCCCCCCTCTCAACACTGTCCCGGGCACCAGAAGCTCATGATTCTCGCCGGTCAAAACCCCAAACAATCGAGCAGTATCCACGCGGTCTTCCGCCAGGGTGGAATAGGCCATCGGTCCGTAAAACACTACCATGCGGCAATGATCCAATAAATACCACAGCAAATAGCTGACATCCGAAGATCCAATCACGATTTTTGATTCGGCCACCTTTATCCGTGAGAGCAAGGGAAGCGTCAGATTGGAGCCATAACCGCCGCGAGCAGCCCATATCGCCTTGATCGACGGATCGAAGAACATTGCCTCGATATCCAGTGCATTCTCTTCCGGGGATTTCGCCACAATGTAATTGTTAGCCAGCGGACGCGGCACTTCAACCGGGACGAATCCCATCTGCCGGATCCGCGCCAACCCATCCGACCGAAATGGTTCCCTAATGGGAGACGACGGTACGATGATCCCGATATGGTCTCCATATTCAAGCTTTTTTGGTTTTCTGTACATGTTGTGGTAGTTCGATAGTAAAGGTCGTCCCCTTACCCTTCTCCGATTTTATTTCGATCTTTCCCTTATGCAAATCCACAATCCGTTTGATGATAAACATTCCGATCCCGCTCCCCGTCTCTTTGGTGGAATAATCCTCGTCGAACATCTGCCGGATCTCGGCAGATTCCATACCGATTCCGTTATCGGTGAAAACGAGAACGACCCATGCGCAATTCGGGTCGATGCGGAGATCGGCCGCGATAGTGATAATCCCGTTCTTCTCCCCGATGGCGTCGAGGGAATTGAGCATCACATTGATGATCACTTGCTTGATTTTCACCTGGTCCATCGTCACTGGTAAAACCTCTCGCCCGGTCTCCAGAACAAATTCGATATGGGGGTATATTTGCCGCAAATGGAACACCTCCTCTTGCAACAGTTCCACAAAATCGAATGGAACGGGCTGAATTCTGTCCAGTCGCGAAAGGTCCAGAAAACCGTACGATACTTTGCGAAGGTGCTCAGTCTCATCGATTATGAACTTCACCGATTTTTCGATGGTTTCCTCGTAATTTTGCCGTTTATCCCGCAATGACCTCAGAATCTGTTCTGCGGATAATTTGATGGGAGTGAGGGGGTTTTTCACCTCATGGGCGACACGCCGCCCCATATTCACGAGAGTCTTCATGCGTGAAATCTCTGAAATATTCTTTCTTTGTTCCCGGATTCCTTCCACCATGGAATTGAATCCAAGGTAAAGGCTTTTGAGCTCTTCTTCGGTAGGCATCCCCTCCAAAACGGTCAATCGCCCCTGTTTGACCTCCGCCATTTTTTTGTTCAGGGTATCGATAGGATACATAATCTTGTTCCTGAAGAAAAAAGCGGCGGAGAATCCGCAAACCACAAGGATAAAGAACAACGTGATGATAAAATCCTCATAATTTCCGCGCCCGCCTATGACGTCTTCCCGGTCGAAGGGGAAATCGACATTGAAAATATAATCTCCGGCTTTGAAATAGAGTTGTATCGAATCCTCTAAATTCTCGATGTAAAACTTCTGGTTTTTATCGTTTAACGTATGCAACACATCGGAGTTTACATATTCAGGCACCCTGGATTCAAAGATCTTTTTGTAGTTGATTGTATGAAGGAGCATTCCCTGCCGGTACACAGTGATGTCGCGCTCGATCATCCGGGACAGGAAGAACAGTTGATTCTGGGCGAAGTCATTGTTTTCCGTCAACAAATCGTTCACCAGATTCTGGGCGGCGGCCCCCCTCTCCAACACCAATTGCCGCAGATGCCGTTGGGAGGATTGCATATTAAAATCCAATGAAAAAAAGGAAAACACCACAGCAGTCAAGAGGGATAATAGAATCAGGATGGCGAATACCTTGATGGAGAAAGAATACAATAGAAACCGCCACTGTACCCGGCGGAGTTCCCTGAAAGAAAACAGAAAATAGACAACCATCAAGAATAAAAAGATCTTGATGATTTCTGAAAATTTCGTTACCAGGGTCTTTTCGGGATAAAAAATAATAATGGAGTTGGCGGCGTCCTTGAAAATATACCCTGTAAAACGAAGATCCACAAACCGGAATTGGATCCATTGCTCGTCATCCCGCAGCAATCCTTTGATATCCTGGAGATTGATATTGGAAGGGTTTTCCAGAATCCTGTTGTCGCTGCTCAATTTCATGTAATTCAAACCCAATTGCTCGATCCTGCGGTTAATGGTGAAAATATTGATGTTTTCCCGCTCCTTGAGAATCAATTCCGGAGAATTCATGACCTGCACGATAATGTAACCCAACAGCTCGGTACCGTCAAACACGCTTGTGGAGGCCACAGCCAGAGTGATCTCCTTGCCGAACAACGATGCCTCCATCTCCTCGATCGCCCACACCGGGAAAAAATCCTTTTTTTTCACATCGACGTAAGGTATCTGGTCCGAGAAGGAAGTCAAAATCGTTTGCTCCCTGGATAAGACAAAAATTCCCGACCCGGCATTCTCACGAGCAGCCAGGCTATTTTTCCAGATCTGTTCAAGATTCTTCGCAGGGTAGTCTTTGAAGAACTCCTTGAAATCTTTGCTGGTGGAGTTGATCTCGTGAACGATTTCCCTGGCAAGCAATTTCGCGTAATTCCCCTGATTGAGAAAAATGTTCTTCAAGTTTTGACTGATGAACGACTGCTTACTCTGGATGGAATTCTGAGATATAAATGAATAAATAGATAAAGCCACCAGGAATAGGTACATTGACCTCGCCAAAAATTTTCGTTCCGGCAGCGCGAACATCAGAAGCATGACCGAAAAATATCCGGCGGCGAACGCGAGATCGGGAGACCAAAGGAAATAAAGATAGCACACTCCCGCCTGGAACAAAACAATCCGCGTCCCGGCCCGGACTTTGGCTTTCGGTCGGACACCAAAAACAAACCAGGTGGGAACCAGATGAAACATAAAAAGTACAAGAATTAAGCTAAAATAGTCCAGACGAAAATTGAAATTTGAATAATGGAAATGAACCGACGACAATACCAGGCCGATAATATGGATTGAAAATAAAGCCGCTAGATTGAAGCAAATAATTCCTGCGTACACATTGGAAAGCCGTCTTACCGATAAAAACAGCATGTAATTCAGGAACGCCGCGAGAATCAATATCTCGTGAATGGAATTTAAACGCAGACCCAGGATATCCAGAAATAAATCCCTTTCTCCGTAGACCTGAATCATGTAGAACAGGATAGCGAAAATCGCGGAAAACGCAAGTTTTGCCAGTAGCCGTTCCAATACGGCCTTCCTGCTCATGAACAATATACCGATAAAAAAAAGCCCTATCAATACAAAGCCGAAGGTCACGATATTCCGTTGCCGGATGATGGATTGTTCGATCCCTTCGGGAAACAATCTCACATGCAAAAACAACTGCATGTCGCTCCCTTCCAGAATATGATCGTAATAATACAAATCCTGGGTGGCTTCATAATAGAACCGTGTCAATTGGGAAGAGTTCGGAACATCTAGATATTCAAGCTCCCCAAACGAGCCCGGAAACGCCAATTTTTCCAGAGCGAAATTCGATTCCAACTGAAAAAAATGATTGAGATAATAAATATGCCCGGTGCATTTTTGTAAAAAATATATGTTCCCGTTATTCTCGATAAAGCGCCATTCTTCCGCGGCCATCGGTGGAAATTTAATAAAATAAATCTCTCCAAAATACTCCCCCACCTTGCCGTTCTTTTCAACTACCAGAGCTTCTCCGGGCTCCATTTCCTCGTGAACCAGGCGACCTTGCAAATACGTCTGAACCAATGAATCACCCCGGCTGGCATTCGATCGTACCTGTCCCCGCAGGCCATCTTCCACCAATTTGACAGCGCCGGCCAGGCGGCCATAGATCCGCTCTTTATTTTTTTGACTGTCGGAACCTATAAACTGCGAGGCGGCGATCCAGAAGAAAGCGATATACGAAAGGATTAAAATTACAACTTTAACCCTTTTAGATAATACAATTTCCATTCTTTGTCCCGGGTATTTGCGCGAGTCATAAAAAAGATGAATTTATAATATAACAATCTTTCGGAGCGCCGGTTTTTGAGAACGACATTCATCGACTGCACCGCGAAACGGTCTTGAATATGCATCGAAGACCACTCGATCGTATTGATTGCGAATTCGGAAATAATGAGGGAAAAATCATCGACAAATTTCTCGCGGAAGAAATATCCATTCAACAGGAACGGTTCCTCAAAATTCACCGACATCTTCGGCTGGCATACATACAACAACGAAGAGAAATCCCCCGATTCGAACGCGGTCTGGATCGGTTGCA
>JAHELQ010000604.1 GCA_024644125.1 Candidatus Aminicenantota bacterium
GCTCTACTTATATATCAATGGCGATTACATCAAAGCCGGCGAAAAATTCCAGGGGGCTCACGATTTGAATGGAGATGACCCTATACTGTCGATATACCTCGGTTTGTTGCTTCTGAAGCGTAAAAGTTACTACACCGCGGAAAAATATTTCACCAAAGCTCTGGCTATAGAACCCCAGAACGAGGACGCGCTCTTTTTCCTTGGCGAGAGCTTTCAAAAAGCGGGGAACCCCGAAAAAGCCATTGAAGCTTATAATCGCGTCAAACAATTGAATCCATCCCGCACTGAAGTGGCATACCGGCTAAAAGAGCTTCGGGAAGGCAAAGCGACATCCCGAAAAAGTGAGGTTAGGCCTCAGGAGTCGTTTTTCCAGCGATTGTTCAAAAGAAAAAAATAATTCGGGCTCCTATTCCTCGATTTTGATTTCGATGCTTTTTATCTCATCCGGTAGTTTATCCAGCGATTCCACCAATCCATCGATGACACCGATAAAAATTTTCTGAACAAAATAATTGATCGGGATCTCTTTCTCATTGACCTTTAACACGATGTTTCGTTCCATCATACTCCTCCAAAAAACGGGCGATTTTTTCGATTTCGTTTCGTCCGAAGCAAGCGATACCCGGCTGCAGAGGTTCATCGGTTATTAGCGCCGCCAGATGGGACGGCTCCATTTTGGGCGCAGGCTCCTTTCCGGCGGAGAATACTTCGATGGCGGGGATTCCCTGAAGAGCGAGACCTTCCATAAGAACCATATCCATATCAACAAACTGGCGGACCACCCGTTGCACCAAGTCATCGCCTTCTTCCAACCGCTCCATCACTAGAAATTCTCCCGGCGCCACCACGCAAACCCGCAAGGCTCCGGCCTCCAGAAAAAGACCCGAGTCCTTACCTTGCGGTTGCAACGAATAATGATGCACCCTCTTGACCGCTCCGACCCGCAATCCCCGTTCCTTGAAGTACTCCACCAACCGTGTGATCACCGTCGTCTTCCCGCTGCCGGACCATCCGATAAACGTAAAAAATTTCATAATTCAATCATAAACCATAACTCTCGGTCAGTCAATCAAGTGTGTTTTTTCTGGCTGGGATATACCTGGTGGTCCGGATCCCACCATAGGATCTTAAATATATTATCTTCTCTAAATCCCCAAATTCGTTGTGTGCCTGTTAGCCGTAACGAAACCAGGTTTTCGATGTCATCGCAATCGATATGTTTCAGCCTTTTTTGCGCCTCTTTGCAGATTTGGGCTACATGCACTTCATGGTTTTGTTTGTTCAAGATTTCCTTCCAGTACATGCTCTCGAAATTTTTTATCTTCGGCAATATGTGGGTCAAGAATATCTCTTTTGTGATGTTTTCCCACCCCCATGGTCCTTCAAGATCAATAAGGTCCAGATGCCATGCGGGGAATCTATCCAGAGAGTCTTTCAACGATGAATCGATTCGGGGATTTTTTGAAATACCTGGTTTTGTGATGGATTTAATCTTTTTGGGGCTCATGTCAATCGCCAGGCGGCAATGAACTGTAATAGTCCGCGATAATATCGAGAGCAACGACCCGATTTCCCCTCTCGTTGCACGGCATTCCCTTTCGTGTTATCCGCCATGGTTCTTCCATGCGAGTCAGGTCGATCAACCATTGAGCAGCTTTGTTGCCATAATATTCAAGAACTGCGTCGATTGTTTCCTTTTGATAATCTTTTAGAATATCGGGGTTACCGATCGCTATCGATGAAATCTCGAATTGTCCCCGGTGAAAATTAAACAATTCCCGGATCACCGGCCCATTTGCCCAGGCCTCGATGTTTTCGCCAAAGAGGGGTGACTCATCCCACACCAGCGACCATGCCTGGCAATAATAGGCTAATTTTTGGAGCTTCATGACAGACATCGGCCCCAACTTTTGAAGGATATATGCCGCCACGTCAAAAACAGTGACGGCGTGATCATATAGGTATGTTTCTTTAGAGTTTTTTTTTGAATCAGCCCAGCAGGGATCGGGAGCATCTCCGGTTACAATTTCTGAGGTTCCGGGATCTTCCCGGAGGCAGTCATAACCTGGCATGCACTCATCGGGTTTTGCGTATGCCGGTTCATCCCCGCAACAAAGAAAATCGATTTTTTTATCTGTCATCACGATGTTCTCAATTAAGATTGTATAGGTTGCGCATTAATTCCAGTGAAAAATTCTTTAGTTCCAGAAGCCTGTTCTCATTGATTTTTTCTTTGAATTCCACCATGCTTTTGATATCAAAGTGAAAATTGATGTTAAACTCCACACCTTCTTTCCGTATCAATATATCGATATTAATGAGCTTTCCGTCGTATGTGAAGCTATGGCGAATCGTGCTGCTTTTCAATTCCGCGTAATCATCGCTGATTCGCGGCATATCACTGGTTTGAAGAAATTCGGCAAGTTCTTTGTTCCCGATTTCCCTATATTTGAAGTTGACCCCAAAGGCTTGTACTGGCGTATGGGGAAGGAGGTCCGCTGTTTTTACCGCTAGCTCCTCGATAAGATCGAGCGTTTGTTCGTCTGATTTGAGAGGAGAAAAGAATAACTTGTCGCCCATTGTATATATGCGCAATTCATTCGAGGACACGCGTTGCGAGGCTCGGTCGTTCAAGGGAAATTCCACGGATAACTCTTTGTGCGGCAGTAGAAATTTTGAAATCCATTCTTTTTTAAAAATCCCATGATTCCAATTGCCTACCAGAACAAATGCCGGATAATCTTTTAATAGTTCCATTTTACCTCGTATGTTTCCCTTCGAAGATATTCTAGATTATTTTTACTTTGAAATCAACTGAACACCCTCCAATTCCAGGAGTTTTTGTTTGATGGGGAGACCGCCGGCGTAGCCGGTGAGTTTACCGTTGGAGCCGATGATGCGGTGGCAGGGGATGATGATGTGGATGGGATTGCGTGCGTTGGCCAGGCCGACTGCGCGGCAGGCGTTCGGATTGTCCAACGCGCGGGCGATGTCCTGGTAAGTGGCGGTTTGGCCGTATGGGACCAGGAGCAATTTCTCCCAGCAACGTTTCATGAAGGGCGTGCCTTCCGGCGCCAACGGAAGGTTGAACTCCTGTCTCTTACCGGCGAAATAGTCTTCCAGTTGATTAAAAACATCGTTCATAGCCGACGAATCCTCGTTCCAATCCGCAGGAATGTCGAAGTCTTTGCCCTTTATTTTGAAGTTTACCAAACGGATGCCACCCTCGTCGCGGGCTGTTAATATGGGACCGAGTTTCGATTCATATATTCCGTAGATCATGTGTTTTCCTCTTTTTGTTTTTCTTTTTTTGCCGCCAATTTCCAT
>JAHELQ010000109.1:0-10989 GCA_024644125.1 Candidatus Aminicenantota bacterium
GATGGATGTGGACATGGTCATCGTGGCGGTGGGCGCCGGGCCGAACCCCGTTTTGTTCAGTAGTTGTCCGGAATTGGAGCGAACGAGTAAAGGCTACATTCAGGCGCGCGATGAACAGGGACGCACCAGTATCCCGCGGGTGTGGGCCGGAGGGGATATCGTCACCGGATCCGCCACCGTGATCCTGGCAATGGGTGCGGCGCGCAAGTCTGCCAATGATATGCACACATTTTTAATGGAGGGTAAACAGGCCGAAGCTATTTGGTGAGAGAGGCGGTTTTCAAGACAATTCCCTCTTTCTCCCGGGGGTATAAATCCTCCAGCATCATGGCCCGGGCCGTGGAAATGGAGGAAAACCCGTATTTTTCTTTAATCTCCCGGATACCGGCGCCCAGTTTTTCTCCTTTGATGGAAACAAAGGGCAGGAGATCGCGCTCCTGGGTGATGTCCTCCACTTTGACCCCCACCAGCCGGAGAGGAAGTTTCCGTTTTTTCACCAGGGCCTCGAGCAGGCCCTGCGCCACACGCCACATCTCCGCGTAGGAGAAAGTGGGGAAATCAAGCGCCGCCCGTTTGGTAAAGGTGGAAAAATCGCTAAACC
The DNA here is from genome assembly GCA_024644125.1 of Candidatus Aminicenantota bacterium. GTDB lineage: Bacteria > Acidobacteriota > Aminicenantia > UBA2199 > UBA2199 > JAHELQ01. The sequence continues at coordinate 602 of JAHELQ010000109.1, forward strand.
GGACCTTCACCTCCAGCCGCCCGGCAAAGAGGCGATGATCCGCCAGATACACCGACAACCGGTCCAGCAGATAGGATAAATGCGCCATCAACAGATCTCGGTTGGCGAGATCGCGGGGAAACGTGGTCTCCCGGCTGAAACTCCTGCTGGCGGGCTCCCGCTTTTGGGGATACTTGCCGGAAGAATAGAGATGGGGCGCGATCACCCGCTTCCAGATGGCGGGGTATTTTTTTTCCAGCTCCCACACCCGCCGGATCCCCATTCCCTGCAAAATCAGCAATGTATGGGGACCGATGCCGGGGATCTTCTCCAGCGACAATTGAGACAAAAAATCCCGTTCCTGCCCCACAAAAAACAGCCCGCCCGGTTTGGCGGCTTCCGTGGCCAGTTTCGCCCCCAATTTGGAAAAGCCGAGGCCCGCCGACACTTTTAAGCCGATGGTTCGCTCCGCAGTCTGCTTTATTTTTTGCGCCATATCATAAACCGACGGGTACAGGTAACTCATACCGCTCAGATCCATGTACGCCTCGTCCACCGACATCTCGTCCACCCGGGGGGAAAATTGCCGCAAACAATCGAAAAAACACCGGGAAATACGGCTGTAGACATGGTACCGCCCACGTAAAAAAATACCGTGGGGACATTTCTTTCCGGCGGTCCGTAGCGGCATCCCCGAATGGACGCCATACCTGCGGGCCTCGTACGACGCGGTGCACACCACCCCCCGCTCGTCCGGCATACCGCCCACGATCACCGGCTTGCCTTTGAGGGACGGATCAAGCATCACCTCCACCGCGGCGAAGAAAGCGTCGATATCGATGTGCAGCACAACCGGGGGACTCATCGGTACCTGCGCAGAACGCCGATGACTTTGCCCACCAATCTGAATGGATCGTAAATAGGCTCGTATTCCGGATTTTCCGGAACCAACCAATAACGTTCCGGTCCTTTCCTGAGCCGTTTTAACGTAATAGAGGAATCCGCCAACAACGCCACCACCATTTCGCCGGCCTGGGCTTCGGGCGTGCGCTTGACGATGACCACATCGCCCTCCTGGATATAGGCGTCTTTCATACTGTCGCCCTGCACCCGGAACGCCAGCACATCGCCATCCTTCTCCACCATCCATTCGGGAAGCTCCACCTCCTCGCCCAACGACGAGAACACTTCGAGGGGAGAACCGGCGGGAACGATTCCCATCAATGGAATCGTGAAGAAATCCGGCGTCAATTCCCAGGAGTTTTTAATCCTCTTGAGATAGCCCTTTTCGTACAAACGGTAAAGATACGCGTGCACAGTGGCGGGCGACGAGAGTCCCGTCTCTTCCCCGATTTCCCGGACAGCGGGGAAATAACCTCCCCGCCGCACCATCCGCTTCAACCGGTCTAAAAATTCTTTTTGCTTTTTCGTCAGCATCAGTTCGCCTCACGTTCGCTTACAATATAATATGTTTCCCGCCGTTTGTCAACCAAAAAAAGCGGGAGGCGCCGTCAAGCTTCAGAATTTTCAGACTGATCGACCGTCAACCGTCCCTGGAGTTTTGCCAATACCGCGTCCACCGCGTCGATTTCCCCGTAAACCGGAGCCAGGGATTCATGTTCGTTCCGGTTTTCCAGCAATTGGCGACCGGTCTTTTGATGCGACAGATCCAGTTCCTTGCGGATGCCCACCAACTTAACGTTCAGGGAGCGGCCGTTTTCCTCCAACCGTTTGAGCGATTCCTCCCATTGCCCCTTTTGGGCTTTGAACACCTCTCTGGCTTCCCCGATGCGGGCATCCAGATCGTTGATGCGAGGTTCGATTCCGGTGATTTTTTCCTTGACCGCGGTAGCCTTTTCCATAAGTGCGATCATCGATTCGTCGCCGGCGCGTATCTCATCTTCGAAGCTCTGGATGCGCCGTAGCGCTTCGCTCCGCTTCTGCTCTTTTTCGATATTGGAGAGATCCACATCCGCCTCCACCATATCGAGATGTTCGCGGGTTTTCATGATATCTTTCTCAGTCTTGATTTTGGTCTTCTCGATATTTTTGATTTCCTTATCCACACCGTGAAGTTCTTTCTCCAGTTCTTTGTGCTGGTCTTCCAGAGGTTTCAATTCGGATTCGAGGCCGGCGATGCGTTCATCCGCCTGCTTCTTGTCCGCTTCCCACTCCTGGCGCCCTTTTTGAATATCGGCATCCAGGGCTTTGAGCTTTTGTAAAGCCTCGGCCTCCTCCGCCGCCAACTTCCGTGTCTCTTCCAACTGGGATTCGATCGATGGAGCTGATACGCCATTATCCCAGGCGGTTTTCCCGAGTTTTTTTATAAGTTCCTCTTTTTTCTGGTTTTCTTTCTGTATTTGGGACTTGATCTTGGCGATCCGGATTTTCCTCCGTACCCAACCGAACATGCCCGCTATCCCCCCGCGAATCCCCTTGTCCCTGACCAGGATCAACGCAGCCAATAAAACAATCACTACCACCATCAACCAAAATAACCACACCGGTAAAGTCATCTGCTTCCTCCTGAAATAATTATATAGAAATTTCGTTAAATTTTCCAATAAATTGTGTAAAATTTTAAATATTCATGGTAAAAATTTTCTTGAATTTTGAGATTATTTCATTTACTATCATATTTGATGTTAAGAGGAACGAACATATGAAAAAAACACTAATCTCAACAATTTGCCTGTTGATCGCCTTTCCGGTAATGGCCTCCCAGAGCTCCAACGTCACTTATTTCTCTCCCCATAGTCTGTATGTGTACACAATGGGCTCATGGTTTTTCGACCTGCCGTACGTTGATTATTGCGGAAATGGAAATATCGACGACTTCAACCCTCTGGTGGGAGTGGGTTACACCATCGTGAACTTCAACCGCGCATTCCTCATGAACCTGGAATTCGATTATGTCCGCAACCAAACCCCCTCGTGCGATTACGCCGGCATGAACCGGCTCGAGTATTATTCGTTCATGCTCAATCTGGAATACCTCTTCGGCCGCCGCCTGCCCCTCAGCCTCTATGTCGGTACCGGCGGCGCGTTGTTATACGACCGGGCCCCCTACGCCTACTCGGACGACACGTTTTGCTTTGTGTCCAGTCTGGGTTTGAAGGTCTCACTCAGCAGGAAATTGAAATTCCGGTTCGACATCCGTCATTACTTCGACAGCGACAACGGGCTCGATTATCTCTACCTGGACGAATGGGGCGACATTATCATCGGCATCGATTCGGACTACAACTATTCATACGGATCCGCCCTATCGGCCGGCCTGGAGTTCCATTTTTAGCATCCCTGTCACCGGTTGATGTAAAATAGCGCGATCAACGCCAGAACGAAGAATAGCGCTATCATCCCGTATTTGGTGCGGTCCAGCCGGAATTTCAAATAAGCCTGTTCGTCCAGAAAATAGATCCTGTCGCCGCCCCTGACAATGATTCCCTTCGCCGTCAACTTGCGCAACACAGCCGATTGGCCGACGCCAATCTCCTGGAAAGATTTGGCGAAATCCACCGTGCAAGCGGCGTTCTCACGGAATTTTCGGATAATGCTCCGTTCCAATTTGAAATTCTCGATCACTCGTTTAATTCCCAACATTCTACATTCCTTCAGTTCACATCAATTTCGCAAACACGCAGACACTATTTTACACCAAAACCGCCGGGAAACAAAACAAGGGACAGACCCCACTCTCAGCCGGGCCTGTCCCAGGAATTCTGAATATTGGACTCAGGTTATTTCACGTAAACCGACGCGACGCCGGAACAAGCCTCGCCGTAGAGATTGTAGGCGCACACTTTGTAATAATAGGTGAATCCCGCCTGGACTGTGGTGTCATTGTATGTGGCGATATTGTATCCCACCGTATCCAGAGGATCGAAATTCACCCCGTCGGTCCCACGATAAATATGGAAGCCGGTTTCGTTGTTGGAATTGTCGGTCCAGGTTAACACCACTTTGGCCTTGCCTTTGGCTTTGGCGGTCAAACCGCTGGGCGCCAGCGGGGGATCTTCGCTGCCGCCGCCGATGGCGTCATCGGGAAGCGCGGAGCCTAAATCGGCGATAATGGAAGGTATCGGAAGACCGCGATTGGGGCAGGCGGCGCAATGATGCAACGCCACAATCAGATGATCTTCATAAGCCAAAACCGGAGAGCCGGAGCTTCCACCGGCTGTATCGGCGAAATATCCAATATCTCCGGGACCTCCTATGCACGGCGTCTCGTCGGTACTGTAAATTTCACAATAACCGGACTCGTCATGGGAATCGGTGCTGTACACAGCCAACTGCTTACCATACGCTCCCGGATATTGCGGAATGTAGATGCGTTCATCGATAACGGGCAACGAACTGCGGAACTGCAAATAACCGTACGTGGACACCACATTGGAAGGCAACAACACCAGGGCGTAGTCGAGATCGTAATCGGACCCTTCCAACGAACCGGAACTGGCCTCCACGACACCGGGACAGGCGAGCCAACCGGTGCAATCGGTTGAGCACGTGGCGCCCTCCGCCATGAATTCAAAATCGGTGTTGTCGGCGTCCGACTGGCTGCCGATACAATGGTAATTGGTCATTACATGCCCTTCGCTTCCCAACAAAAATCCGGTGCACGCGGAATTCCCATTGATCAACAACCGGGCTACGGCACGTGCCTTTTCATACATGGCGGTACCGGAGTAACACGGCGCCCACTCTTTGTCGTCTGTGCCGCAAACAGATTCGAGTTCTACATCGCCTTCCAGTTGCCCGAAGGCTTCATCGAGAATTTCCGGCTCAAAGCCCCGGACCCATTTGTCGATGGCAAATCCCCATCCGCCTTTGGGATTTTTTCCATAGAGTCTGACAATCGCAGTGTCGCCTGGAATATGGGTGGCCCAGAACGCGCTCAAGACCGCGCCGCCGCCGCGCACCTCTTTTCCTTTGTCTTTGTAGGCATAAGAGAATCTGCCGTCGGGGCTGGATACCAGAAGCACATCCCCAGGCGCCAGATCAAAATTGGTGAAATGCAGAGCGATGTACCCCGCGTTGGGCCAGTGAAACACTTTCTCCACCACCAGCCCGACTCCGCCGCGATACGGATGCGCCGTATCGAAGCGTTCATTCACGACCTCCCCCACCGTCACCTTGGCCAGGCCGGCGGACACACAAATACATACCAGGAAAACAATGCCCATCAGGATAGACAGTTTTCTCATCGTTCCCTCCTTTATTTAAATGGATGTATTGAAATCTCCTTTCATGTCGGCAATCATTCTCATCTCCACCTTATTTCAGCGTTTACCAACATGATAGCAGGGTCACGATGCCTGTCAATCCATCAAAAGTAGTATTTTTCAGTGCGAAGTCCAGCGATCCAGCCAATCCTTCACCTGGTTGTACCAGAACACCGAGTTATTCGGTTTCAGCACCCAGTGGTTCTCGTCCGGATAATAGACCAGACGGCTGGGAACGCCCTTTGCCTGCAACACCCCGAACAATTCCAGGCCGTTGCCGATGGGAACGCGGTAATCCTTTTCCCCATGAATCACCAGGGTCGGGGTCTTGAAATATTTGGCCAGATAATGGGGGGAACAATTCCTGACAAAACTGTCGTCCACCCAGTAATGAGGTGCGAGCTCGCCGCGCTCGCTGGTGCCGAAATCGCTGGCGTACATCTCATACAAGTTATACACCGCCGCGTGGGCGATCAACGCGTTGAAGGGATGTTTTTTCCCCAAAATCAAAGTGGCCAGATAACCGCCGTAAGATCCGCCTCCCGCCACCATCCGTTCCGGGTCCACGAGCCCCTGCTTCACCAGATAACCGGTCGCCTCGATCACATCCTCGTACGGCATATCCGCCCAATTGCCCACAATGGACGCAGTAAAATCATTGCCAAAGCCGCTGGAGCCGTGGAAATTGGGCCAGGCGCATACATAGCCCCAACCAGCGAACACCTGGGCGTTCCAGCGGTAATGGAACGAGTCGTTGATGGCGCTGTGCGGCCCGCCGTGAATCAACATGTAAAGCGGCCGCTTCTCCCCCTCTTTGTAGTCCGGCGGCAAGATCGTCCACATCTGGATCGAATCTCCCTTCGCACCTTTGTAGGTCATGTTCCGAACCTCGCCCCAGGCGACATCGGCTAACAACTCGTCGTTAAAATTGCTCAATCGAGTGACCGCCCCTTTGGGAAGAGCGATCTTCACCAATGTGGGCGGCTCCGAAAATCCCTGCCGCAACGCCACAGCCATCCGTCCCGCCGGTCCGATTCTCAAGGAGCCGAAGCTCTGTTCGTCGGTGACCGACTGCGGCCCCTTGCCTTTCACATCCACAAACTCCACCCGGTTGAGCCCTTGCCGGTCGCTGATAAAATACAAGCGCCGCGAGTCCGGGCTCCAGGCCAGGGAATTGCAATCATAATCGAACGACGCAGTGAGATCCGAGAGACTCTTCGCGTTCCGCTCATACACCATGATCCGCGACCTGTCCCCATAGAAGCCTTTGATCAACTTGCGACGAAACGCGATGTAACGCCCATCGGGGCTGAACAGCGGATTCGAGTCCGACTGGGGATTGTCCAAAGTGATATTGACCGCTTCGCTGCCGCCGATTTTCACGAGATAAACATCTTTATTCTCCTGAACGCCGGGATCGATGCCGCTATCGGACACAAACGCCAATTCCGAACCATCCGGAGAAATATCGTAATCCGCCCCTTCGGGATTTTTAAACGGCAACTGGCGCCCACATTTCAGAGTTATGGCTTCCAGAGCCCCACTTTCAACCGCCACCCGGTACACATGGGCTTCCCGGTCGTCGATCCAGTGGTCCCAGTATTTCATCCGCGCCGAATCATACACTCTGGCCGAGACCTTGTTCTCGTTTTTCTCATTTAACATCTCGCCTTGCGCTTTCCAATCCTCCACATCCGGCCACACCCTGGCGATGAACGCGATGTGCCTGGATCCGGGAAACCACTTGACACCGGAAACACCAGTGGGAACATCCGTCAACCGCCGCGCTTCGCCGCCGTCGGTGGGAATGATGTAGATCTGCGAGGCAGCGTCGTCACCACGTTTGGCGGTAAATGCCACGAATTTGCCATCGGGACTGAAGGCCGGACTCTGCTCGTTTCCTTCATAGGTGGTCAATTGCCGTGTTTTGCCGTCAACGGTTGAAATCAACCACAAATCAGCGTCGCCGCGGTCCGCCTTCATATCGAACGACTCCACGCTCACCGCCGCCCATTTACCGTCAGGCGACAACGCCGGAGACGCCACTCGCTTGATCTTCCACAATGTCTCGACCGACAACGGCTTCTTGTCGCCCGAAGCGACCATCATCGAGTTGAGACACAACAATACTGCGCAAAAAACGGTTATCTTGCCCTTCACATTCATGAATCGACTCCTTCACGATATTTATATCGTTAATCATACTGCAAAACAAAACCCGAATCAACGGCAGAGGTGGAAATCAAAAAAATCGCCCCGCCGCCGGAACATTTCCGCGCCTGTCTCGTTAATAAAAGTAACATGAACATTAACTTCAAGGAGATAGTATGAAAAAAATAGCACTGTTGATCGTAATGCTCGCCATGATCCTCTTGCCGCTCCTGTCGGAGACCGACGCGGTTAAAAAACGGTTCGAATTGACCGGAGAGGGACAGGCGAAACTGGAATTCGTGGATGTGGACGGCGATGTAACCATTCGCGCCCACGACAAAAACGAGATTGTATTCGAATTCACCAAAGAGCTCAAAGGCAATGCCACAGATAGTCTACGCGACTATTACAAACAGATCGAGCCCCAAATCACCCAAAACGGCAATTCGGTGGAAATTAAAATACACTACCCCAAACGTTCCTTCAACTTCTCGTCCATCTTCAAATCCGGCAGAGTGGAAGTTTTATCCCGCCTGTTGGTTCCCAAGAACATCGACGCCAACATCCGCCTGGTGGACGGTAACATCGACGCCAGAGGAATCGAGGGCGAGCTCCACTTCCATACCGTGGACGGCAACCTCGAAGCCGACGATTGCTCCGGCGCCATCACAGCCGGCACAGTGGACGGCAGCATCAAGATGACAAACCTGAACGGCTCTGTGGAAGCCAAATCCGTTGACGGAGATATCTCAGTTTCCGGCGTCTTGAATCGGATCACCTACAAAAGCGTGGACGGCGATGCCGAGTTCGAACTCCGCCCCGGCAGCCAATTGAAAGGCGCTTGCACCTTCAATGTCGTGGATGGCGACATCGACATCAAGATCCCCGCCGACCTCTCCTTTAAACTGAACGCCCACACCAACGACGGCGACATCAACATGGGAGTGGACCTGGACAAAATCACCCTCAAGAAGAAAAACAAACTGGAAGGAAGCAAAGGCTCGAGCGAAGCCACCCTCGACATTCACACCGTGGACGGCGACATTTCCATCACAGCCATCTAATCTACGACGCCCGGCTTCGGCGATAAAAACGCCGGGCCAGGAGACCTGCGGATGTGGTAAGGCCCACGACAAAACCAAGCCACATCCCATGGACTCCCCATCCCAGAGGGAAGGCCATGATGTATCCCGAGGGGAGACCGATCACCCAATAAGCGACAAACGTGATGATAGTCGGGCTCTTCACGTCCGACATCCCCCGCAACACTCCGAGACCGGTGGCCTGGATACCGTCCGAGACCTGGAACAACGCGCCTATAATCATCAATGACGACGCCAATTCGACGACGCTTCGTTCATCAATGTAAAAAGTCGGAAATACATGCCGCACCAACACAAACACCATCCCGAACGACGCCATGATCCCGGCGGCCAACACAAAACCCGAAAATCCCGCCCTACGCACCGCCGGCATGTCGCCGCGCCCCATTTCCTTGCCGACCCTCACCGAAGCCGCAGCCGAAATTCCAATAGCGAACATATAACTCACCGCCGCCGCGCTCAGCGCGATATGATGTGCCGCCAACGATCCGGCGCCCAACCAGCCGATCATCACCGCCGCTCCGGAAAAAGCCCCGGTTTCGAAGAAAAACTGGAATCCGCTGGGGAGCCCCAGCTTCAAGATGGAACGGATACATTTCATATCCACAGCCCCCAACAAACGGGAACCCAAATATTTACGGTACCTGTGAGACGACTGCACATACATCATCATGGCGACCGCCATAAAAATCCGGTTCAACAAAGTGGAAAACCCGGCCCCCAACAAACCCATGGCAGGAACGCCCCAATGGCCGAAAATAAACACCCAGTTGCCAATAGCATTCAACACATTAGCCAATAACGTCACAACCATAGGCGCCCACATCTGCGACACCCCTTCGCTGAATTGACGGTACGACTGGAACCACATGATGGGCAAGATCGACACCCCCAGAACCTGGAGATATTCCATCGCCAGAGCCTCCACTCCCGGTTGCTGCTTCAATTGAGGTATCAAAAAAGACAATCCCACAGTCGCCAGCACCAGCACCAGTCCGGTGACAACACACACCCGGACCCCCTGCTGCAACACCCGGCCGCCCTTCTTGAAATCCCCGGCCCCGTCCGCCATGGCCACTAGAGGCGTGATACCCATGCTCACACCCAGACCGAAAACCAGGATCAAAAACACCAGACTATTGGCCAGAGCCGCGGCAGCCAGCGGCACCGTACCCAACCGGCCCACCATCACACTATCCACGATACCCATCAAAATATGCCCCAACTGCCCGATAATAACCGGCATAGCCAGGCGAAACGTCGCACCCAATTCAAGTCGTTTATGCGTCATCATAATGTCGCCCCATTATAACACACCCCCGCCCAGGGATGACAGGGATTTTTATCCTCCTCCGCGCAGGAGCGGTAACTCCGCAACTCGACATCCTCATCATCGCAGCAGGGAATCATCGCTGCCATCGAGCAAAGCATCATCGTTCGAGCCGGACTCGATCGCTCTCATCGACAACTCAATGCCGCCGAAGCAGAATTCGTCGAGTCCGGCTTCAAACGCAAATATGGCACTACAAACCAGTATCAGTAGCAGTTATGAAAAACGTTCAAAGCTTGATAATATCCACTATAATTTCGCCATTGGGCGCGCCTTTTCTTAAAGGCAACCGATCGAGGTAGGTCCTATTCCTTCTGGAATCCTTGACGAGTTTTACGATTTCTACATCTTCGGGAACCAAAAGCGGAACTTTACGTTCGCCCTCCCCGATATCCTTGTTAATCGGAATTGTGCCTGAACCGAGGATAATAGTACTCTCAGGAGTGAAGCTGAAGATCGAGTCGGTAAAGCTCGTGATGGCGGCAGTAGCAATCTCTCCTATCCCAGAAATAGAATTCACGGCAGCCTTCGCGACAATCCCCAGCATCTTGAAAATTGCCTTTTCAATAGAAAGCATCCTCACCTCCGCGCATATGTTGA
>JAHELQ010000109.1:10999-12485 GCA_024644125.1 Candidatus Aminicenantota bacterium
AATTCCAATTCGGAATCACCGTCAAACGACTGCTTGAATAAGACATTTTTCTTCATCGGCAGGTTTGAGCAATCAAAGAGTTCCTTATCCTTTAGAGAAATAGGACGAATTGTAGTCAAAGCAGGGATCCCCTCTTTCGGGTAGATAAGCTTCGCCTCGATAATATTTGCTCCCTCGACGTTCTCTTCCTTCTTCCCGTTTTCATTTACCACGACACTCTTGAGTCTGATTAAAAAAACATCGCTAGACATGATGACCGCCTACGAAAAAACCATCATTATTGATAAAACTCCGACACAATGATAAAAACATTGTATTCCCCCTTGTTTATTTCAAAAAAGGCAATTTACTCCCATATATCAGAGACCCGCCTCAAAATACAAACGAGTGCGGCTCTCTTAGAAAATATGAATTCAATTTCGCCTTTTTTTGTTTCCAACCCCTCATCATCTCTGACTATAAAAATGACAGATTCAGACCAAAAAGTCAACCGTCAAACAAAACTTTTACCAATTGACTCAGGCTCCTAAATGGAATCCGCAACTCGACATCCTCATCATCGCAGCAGGGAATCATCGCTGCCATCGATTGTTGCCGAAGAGTGATTCGTCTCTTCTCGCTTCCCCGGCTATTTTTATGCTTGAGAACCGGAATCACTTGCTTGAGAATCCGACGCAAGTGGGTGAGAAACAAATGCAAGTGCTTCCGAAGCAGGCGTAGTCGCTTTAGAAATAGAATCTTTTGCTTCGGGAACTGAAACACTTGCTCCCGGAACTCGAGCCAGTGCTCCCAAAATTGAAGCCACTACTCCCGGAACTCAAGTTATTGCTTGTATAGCGGAAGCACGTGCGCCAACAACATACGCCGGACAAGTCGTCCGTACCGGCGGACTACTTGTCCTGAACGCCGTACCGCCTGTCCGTCGAGTCGATCTCGATCTCTCCCATCGACAACTCAATGTCGCCGAAGCAGAATTCGTCGAGCCAGGCTCAGAAGATTGCAGCGGAAGGAGATCGATTGCCGTCTGCAAAAAGGAGACAATAGCTTTATTTATTAAACCTTTTTTCATATCTCCTTAATCTTCCTCAGAGAAATCATTTTTTACAATTGACTCTCCCCTTTTTTTGTACCTCCTTGACAGCAGGTGGGGGGATTGGAGATAATTGGGTTTTTGAAAATGATTGGAAGAAATTGATGAGGAGGATATTTTTGCCATGAGAATCGAGAAAGTGTCGATAAAGATTGTCGGGTTTGTTTTGGCGGTGGTTTTGTTGGGGGGATGCGCCGGAAATGTCAGGATTGAGAGCGATGGCAGGCTGCTGGAAATGTATGGGGCTGCCGTGAAGGATGCGGCGGTCGTGGAACCGGTGGAGATTTTTAGGGATCTGGTGGCGATTGCGCCTTATAATGATCAGTTGGTCTGGGATGGGGAAAAGAGGGAGAAAGTGCTGGTTGTTACCTGGACCTCCTATGATGGCTACGATGG
>JAHELQ010000605.1 GCA_024644125.1 Candidatus Aminicenantota bacterium
CGATGATATGTTGCAAATCCGCGTGATGACGCCCTGCGATTCCGGTGCTGACAACGATGTCCTCTTGCCCCGAATATTTGTGCAACACCGCGTTAAAAACCGCCATCACCAGCATGAACATGGTTGTCCCCGTCTGCGCGCACAATCGGCGGCATCCTACCGCGACTTCGCCTACGACGGTCCAGCTAAAATGATCACCGGCAAAAGTGAATACCGGCGGTCGCAACGCGTCTACCGGCAACTCCAACCGGGGGAGATCTCCGGATAATGCGTTCCGCCAAAAATCCAATTGCCGATCGAGTTCATCTCCGGAAAACAACCTTCGTTGCCAGACGGCGAAATCTTTGTATTGCACGCGCAGTGGAGGTAGTCGCCGTCCAGCGAAGAGCTCGGTAAAATCATCCATCAAAATTCCGGTGGAGGCGCCGTCCGCGATGATATGATGCATGTCGCACAATAGCATCGAGCGTCCATTCCCGGTCTCGACAACCGCTACCCGCAACAACGGCGGGCGGGACAGATCGAAGGACTGTACAAATTCTCCCATCACCCGCAGCAAATCGTCATCTTCCTGTTCCGTCCGGGAAAGAGTCACGTGTCGCAGGAAGAATTCCACCCTCCGCGAAACCCGTTGCACAGGCTCGTCGCCAATCAGAAAAAATGAGGTACGCAGGGCTTCATGCCGGTCCACAAGGGACTGGAACGCCCTCTCGTATCGCCGAAGATCGCTGGGGCCTGAGATTTCAAACACCATCGGCATGTTGTAACTAGTCCCGATATCTTTCAACTGATCCAGGAAGAAGAGACGCTTTTGGGCTGAGGATTGAGGGTAAAAATCCCGCTCTTCCACCGGTTGAATGTCATCGTAGACGGTTTTGTCCGCTTGCCGGATCACCGCGCCGATCCCCGCTACAGTCGGGAAGTTGAATATTTTTCCCAGCGGGAATTCGATCCCCCACTCCTTGCGGATAAGCGATGCCAACACCGTGGCTTTCAAGGAATGGCCTCCCAATTGGAAAAAATTCATGTCGCGCCCGATAATAGAACTCTCGATGCCCAGGATCTGCGCCCAGAGCTCTGTCAACCGCCGTTCCAATTGATCCGCGGGCGGTACAATGTCTCCCGCCGTTTCATTCTTTCGCAGCCGCGGTAATGCGGCGCGATTTATTTTACCGCTGGCGGTTTTGGGAAGTGTGTCCATAAAAATAAAACCGGCAGGCACCATGTAATGGGGCAACCGTTGGGACAGATAGCCATGAAGCTCTTTCTCCCCCGGATTCTTTTCAGCGTGCGACACCACATACGCGCAAAGGAACCGGTCGCCTAAACCGTCTTCCAGTACAAGCACCACCGCATCGACGACCGAATCATGAGCCCGCAGCAACGCTTCCACCTCGCCCGGCTCGATGCGGAAACCACGAATCTTGACCTGCTGGTCGATGCGTCCTAAAAATTCGATATTGCCATCCTCCCGCCAACGGACCAGATCTCCAGTCCGGTAAACCCGCCCGGAGGGAAAAGACCTGGATTCGACAAACGCCTGCCGGGTCAGGTCCGGTCGATTCAAATAACCGCGGGCCAGCCCCACTCCGCCGATCAACAATTCTCCCGGCACGCCGATGGGATTCAGCCGCAGTTGCCTGTCTGCCACATACAACTGGATATTGTCAATGGGTTTGCCAATGGGAATCGACGGCGTAGCGGCCGTCGCGCCGCACTCATAATAGGAGACATCTACCGCCGCTTCGGTGGGGCCGTACAAATTGACCAAAAGCGTGCCGTTCGTCTGAGTCACGTGGCGATGGAAAAGAAGCGACTGATCCAGAGGCAAAGCTTCGCCGCTGCTGAACACCAGGCGCAGGCTTTTGAGTTTTTGAGCCAACACTCGCTCTTTCACCTCATGCAGGAATAACGAGAGCATGGAAGGGACAAAATGGATGGTGGTGATCTGGAATCGCCTGATATAATTGACAATGGCCTGGGGATCTTTCTCATCCCCCGGCGGTAGAAGGACCAGGCTGGCTCCCGCCATACTCCACCAGAACAATTCCCACACCGACACATCAAATGAAATAGTGGTCTTTTGCAAGAGAACATCGCGCCGCCCCAGGGGGTATTGCCGCTGCATCCAATGGAGGCGGTTGAACAGCGCCCGGTGTTCGATCATCACTCCTTTGGGCATGCCGGTGGAACCGGACGTATAGATTATATACGCCAATCCATCCGCCGGAACCGGACTTGCCGGGGGACGCGCGATGCGGGCTTCGATGCGGCGCAGATCGTGTTGATACTTTTTTCTGTCCCATGAAGGGGAGGCGGTCTTTTTTTTGTCTAAATCGATCAAGACATCGTAACTGTACCGGGTCAGCTCATTGGCAATCGAATGAATCTTCGAGCTGAAACAGATACCCGCGATCCCGGGTAAATCGAAGGCCAGATCGCGGAAAAAATCTCTGGAAACAAACAATTCGGCGGACCAATCGGTTTTGGTCTTGACATAACGCTCCGGCCTACGGCGCCTGCAATTTTCGTCGAAGGAGACCATGTCGTCGATGAGACCATCCTTCGCATCTTGATCCATCACATCGCCGATAAATATCATTCCCATCGGTTTCAACAAAGCCGCTGTTTTGGCCAGCACAGTCCTCAAATAATTATGCCCGTCGAAACAATGGACCACGCTATTAATAATCACCAGGTCGAAATCGTCTTCCCCCAGTTTGTCGATTTCATGAGCCGGCAGGCATTCCAGCCGGACATGAGCCAGTCCTTCGTCGCTGACGCGCCTGCGGTTTTTGTCGATAATCACCCGGGAGAGATCCGTCCCCACATACATCCCCACTTCGGGAGCGATGCGGAACATAGTCAGACCCGACGCGCAGCCAATCTCCAGAACCTTCAGGTCCCGGCGGAGATAGGGATTCAATTTCTCGACCACATTCGCGACGTATTCATCCATCTCTTCCCGGCTGAACGGCAAACCTGTGTAACTGGATACCCAACCGCCGCCAGCGATATCGTCTTCCGCCGTTTCGCCGACATATTCCCATAACTGCCGGTCCATGAGCCCGCCGCGCTCTATCTCGGCATCCGCCGCGACGTCACGGCTATCCAGGCAACAAATGGTACGTAGCGACTGGCATTCCCATTGCAGACGGTTCAACAGGCGGACAAAATTCTTCGAAGACAAAATAGTCCGCAGCCCCGCATCCAT
Source organism: Candidatus Aminicenantota bacterium (assembly GCA_024644125.1). Taxonomy (GTDB): domain Bacteria; phylum Acidobacteriota; class Aminicenantia; order UBA2199; family UBA2199; genus JAHELQ01. The sequence goes on from JAHELQ010000605.1 coordinate 3,215, forward strand.
GCACATGCGCTTCAGGCGCAATTCCGGCAAATCCGGCGACAACGGCACATACGCCCCTCCGGCGGTCAACACGCCGAAAATGGCTTCCATCATCGGCAACGAG
>JAHELQ010000606.1 GCA_024644125.1 Candidatus Aminicenantota bacterium
GGGTCCGGGAATCTCGATTCCAGGTCGTGACCGTCTTCCGAGGGAGCGAAAGGGACCTTGTATTTTTTCAGTATCGGGTGGTCGCAGTTGTCCGGGTTTTTGCAGAACTCCACCAGGTGATTCCAAAAATCCCCACTGCTTTCCAGGAGCCGGTAAATGTTGTTGGCCATCAGCTTGAGGTAGATGACGATCAGCGCGAGCTCCCGGTCCGGCTCTTCTCCCTGCAGGCGGTGGTTGATTTGATTCAGGTAGAGGGTCAGTCCAGTGGCGAATTTTTTGATTTTTCTGGGATTCGGCGGAAGGATTTTTTCTCTGATGATGATATCGATCCATTTTGTTTTATTGTCATATTCCATGCCGTTGAGAAGATTCTCCAGGAAGGCTCGCTGGTTAGCCATAGAGGGCAGGTAATAGATCTGTTGGAACATCTTGCTCAAGTAATCGATGGCGTACACCTCGGCCGAATCATTGTCGCGTTCCGGGATCATTCCGCTTTTTTTCAGCTCGTTCGCCACCGCCTTGTTGATTTGCCGCGTATCCAGTCCGATGACAAACACACAACTGGGAATCGAGAGATATATCTTCATGGCTTCCAGGAATCTAAACGCTACGGCCCCTTCGCAACGATCCAGGTCATCCACAAAAATGACCAGTCTCTTTTTTTTGTTTTTCTTTGAGGTTCCTAGAAGATCTGAAATCGCCTTTTCTAGAAGCTCTTTGCAAAGTTGAGAGGGCAGTGGTTGATAGAGGCGATCCCTCTCCCATTTTTCTCCGGCTTCCGTAATTTTGTCGGTATGGACCCCAATCTTTTTGATGATCTCGCCGAAAGTCATAAGGGTTGCTTGACCCACTTTCGCCGTTTTACCCATCAACTTTCTAGTCCAGGTAAAATGAGCGCGAATCTCACTCAATAACGCGATCACGGGATTTGCCTCGAATTGATACCGCCAGGCGTCAAACCAGATGGTCTCTATATTATCAGGTTTTTTATCCTTATCCGGCCAGTACTCATTGATCTTTTCTTTTGCATGCTGACATCCACTATCCGTATGCGCCAGATATAAATGCAACTTGTGCAAAAAACTGGTCTTCCCGGTTCCCCAATCACCATGAATTCCCAATACGTAGGGCGGATTGCACGTCTGTACAACCTTTGCCACGGTCTCCACGTGACTTTTGTGATCCAGATAATCCTCAAAGGTCCATTCGTCGTTCACGATCTTGTGTTCGTTCAGTTCCACCATGTGTACATTTTAGTAGAAAAGGAATCGCTTTGCAATGTGGGAATTTATTTTTGTCTATTGGGCTTGTCAGGGGAGGGGAATTTGGATAGACTATGGGGATGAGATTTGTAGCTGATTTTCATATTCATTCCCATTTTTCCATTGCCACCAGTAAGTTGTTGGTTCCCGAGCATCTGGATTATTGGGCGCGGTTGAAGGGGATTTCGGTTGTCGGGACCGGGGATTTTACCCATCCTGGGTGGGTGAAAGAGCTGAAGGAAAAACTGGAGCCGGCGGAACCGGGATTGTTTAAGTTGAGAGACGGGTTGGCGCTGGACGAGGTACGCAGGCATCCGTGGGCGGGGCAAAAAGAGGTCCGGTTCATGTTGACCGCGGAGATCAGCAATATTTACAAGAAAGATGGGCGGGTGCGCAAAGTCCATAACGTCTTGTTGGCGCCGGACTTTGAGAGCGTGGAGGCGATTCAGCGGAAGCTGGTCAATATCGGCGGCAACATTACATCCGACGGGCGGCCGATTTTGGGATTGGACTCGCGGGACCTGTTGGAGATGGCTATCGAGGCTTCGGAGAAGATGGTGTTGATTCCGGCCCATATCTGGACGCCGTGGTTTTCCGCCATGGGGAGCAAGTCTGGATTCGACAGTATCGCGGAATGTTACGGTGATCTGGCTCATCATGTATTCGCCGTCGAGACGGGGCTCTCCACGGATCCGCCGATGAATTGGATGTGCAAGAGTCTGGACTCTTATACTCTGTTGTCGAACTCCGACGCCCACTCGCCTGACCGGCTGGGGCGGAACGCAAACATCTTCGATTGCGAGCTGGCATTCGCTGCCATTATCGAAGCCATCCGCCGCGGCGATGGCGAACATTTCATCGGCACCATCGACATGTTCCCCCAGGAGGGGAAATACCATTACGACGGGCACCGGAAATGCGGCGTCCGTTGGGATCCGGTGGAGACATCGCGGCACCGGGGCATCTGTCCCGAATGCGGCAAGAAGGTGACGGTGGGGGTGACAAACCGGGTGGTGCAGTTGTCGGACCGCGAGGACATTCTGGAGCGGCCAAATCGGCGCGAGTTTTTCTCGATTATTCCCCTCAAGGAGATATTGGCGGAGATCGCGGGGACAGGGGCCAACTCGAAAAAAGTGGACGCGCGATATCATAAGCTTCTGCAAAAACTTGGCCCCGAATTGGACATCCTGCTGCGTTTGAGTATGGATGAGATTATGCCGGCGGAAGATGACGATCTGCTGGAGGCGCTGTGCCGGATGCGGGATCGCGAGGTGTACATCCAGGAAGGTTTCGATGGGGAATACGGCGTGATCCGCGTGTTTGGCCGGAAGGAAAACCGCGCTCCGCGGAAGCAGGCGATGTTGTTTGCCGATTGGGGGAACAATGACCGGAGCATGGCGCCGCGGCGGTTATTGATCAATTTTGATCTGGAGGAGTACCGGCGGTTGGCGGAATTGAACCGGCGACTGGAGCTGGAAGAGGATGATGAGGATTTGCCGGGGCCTGAAGCGAAGGTAACTCTCAATCCGCAGCAATCGGAAGCGGCCTCTCATGGAACCGGGCCGGCAGTGGTGATCGCGGGGCCGGGGACAGGAAAGACCCGGGTGTTGGCTCACCGGATTTTGCGGTTGATTGGGGATGGGGGAGTCGAGCCCCCGTCGATTTTGGCGGTCACGTTCACCAACCGGGCGGCGATGGAGATGCGGGAACGGTTGCGGTCTCTGGACAGGAAGCATACGACCGAGCGAGTGTGCGTCGCGACGTTTCACCGGTTGGGATTGTCTTTGTTGAAGAATTATTGCCAAAAAGCCGGCAGGAACGAGGATTTTTCCCTTATTGACGACGAAGACACGGCTCTGATTTTAAGAGAGTATCCGGGCTTGGAGAAAGGGAATTTGAAGGCGATGATGGAGGCGATCCGCTTCTGGAAGCGGACGATGGTTACGCCGGACGACCTGGAAGATCCTGATGAGAGGATGCTCTTCCAATGGTACGAGGATTATTTGCGGGAGATGAATCTCTTTGACCTG
>JAHELQ010000110.1 GCA_024644125.1 Candidatus Aminicenantota bacterium
CCAGTCAACACCAACCGGGCCCCTACCGCGCCTGCCAGGTATTTGGCCCGGGCAAAACTGTCGTTGCCCAATCCGCCGGTGATCAGGTACACCCCCTGTCGCCGCAGCAGCAACGCATCATCGGTCGCATCCAGGCGTAGGAGCCGGTAATCTTCCACATAACGGATGGTTCCCCGGTAAGCCGTCGCCGGCGAGCCGGAGTCGAGGCTCCATTCCTTGATGAGCCGTTGCACCAATCGATCTTTGCTCGAAGCCTGCATCGACGGCACTTGCACATCGCATACGCGGCAGACAAGATTCGGATATTCCTGCGGAATGGTCTTGCATAGCCCCATTACCGGCGACTTTTCCGGGCACAGGACCTCCTCGCCGGAAATGGCGAACAGGCCCGATACCACCATCTGAATCACGAGGCGCAGGGATTGGTCGTCCAGATCCACCGCCTTTTGGCCGATTCCACGTGCCACCAAGGCCTGGGCAAAGTATAACAGGCTGTAGTATCCATAGTCGAGCCATAGATCGAACGCCGCTCGACCGCCCGTTCGCAACCGCGCATCCGGCTCGCCCGCCCCCCAGAGATGAACGACACGGGTGGGGAAGCGATTGTCGTCTTCCATCGAGAGATCGCGGGCCAGACTGTCGTAATCGTCTTTGCAGGCGGGATTCAATTGGATGAGCCCTTGCTCTGTCCGGGCCGAATAGCTCTCGCCGCACACCACCATCGCCACCTTCCGGCCGCGACTCCGAAGGGCGGCGACGAGCTCCCGGTCGAATCGCCGGATCGAGCCGTCTTCGTCGCGGTTTACAAACAGAAGCCAGCTATCTTCCGCTTCGACAGCGGCTCGATCCGGCAGCGATGGTTCCTGTTTCCAATAAGGAATGTAAAAACTATCGGCCAATTCACGTTCTTGTGGAAGGCCCGGGGTTTTAGCCAGTCCGGTGGCCCGGTGGGAATCGAAATCCACCGCGAAGCGTTGGGCCTCGAAGGGATATGCCGGGAGCGGGACGCGGCGGCGCGGCTCCTCTTTGTAATAGGCCTCCCAATCGATCGAGACTCCGTAACACCATAATAATCCGATTTTATCCAACAAATAAGCCGCGTCCTTGCCTCTGGTTTGAGGCGGCGCTCCCATGGCGATGGCCCGGTGCCGCGAACCAGTCTCGACGGCGCGGGCCGCCAGAGCGTACAGGTCGCGGCCGGGGCCGATCTCCAAAAACACCGTATCCTCCCCCGCCAACAGCCGGTCGAGGCCGTCTGAGAACCGGACGGTCTCCCGCATTTGCCGCCCCCAATAATCCGTCGAAACCGCGTCTTGAGGACGGATCCAGTCACCGGTCACGGTCGAGATGTAGGGGATGCGCGGCTGCGTGAGAGTCATGCCTACCAGAGCATCGCCGAACGCCTTCATCACCGGCTCCATCATGGAAGAGTGGAGGGCATGAGATGATTCCAGCGGCACGCACAAGAGTTTACGCTCCTTCATGAGGAGGCCGAACTCCTGCGCCAATTCCGGGGGACCGGACACTACGCACGATGGGCCGTTGTCGATGGCCAACGCCAAACCCTGCGGCAGCATGGCTTCCACCTCCGCCGCCGGCAGCGGAACGCTCAGCATCGCCCCGCCGGGCAATCGCCGGATCAACCGCCCCCTGAGCGCCAAAATCCGCAACGCATCATCCAGCGAAAACACCTCCGCCAGACACGCCGCCGTAAACTCGCCGAAACTATAACCCATCATGGCGGCGGGCTCGATTCCCCATGCCGCCAACAACCGGGCGAGGGAGTATTCATAGACAAATACCGCCAATTGCGCGATGTCGAATCGCCGCAACCGCCCATCATCCGGCCCATCGCTCCCAGCAACGGGATACATGATGGCCTTCAGATCCGGTCCGCCGTGTCCGGCCAATAACGCGAAGCACCGGTCCATCTCCCGGCGGAAGACCGGCTCGCCGAGATAGAGCTCCCTGCCCATGTCGGGGAATTGACGCCCCAGTCCGGAGAACAGGAACACAACGCGCGGAGGTTTCGCTTCCGCTCCCCGGTCGAAGAGCTGAATCTCCCGCCCCGAGTCCGACCTCAGCCGCGAGAGAGCGTCGTCTCTATGAGCGCATACGGCTTTGGCCCGGAAGCGGAATCTCCGGCGGCCGGTTTGCAACGTATAGGCCGCATCCGCCAACGGAAGAGCGGGATGGTTATCGAGATGGTCCGCCAATCTTTCGATCGCCTGCCGGAGGGCGGTCTCTGTCCGGGCCGACAGCAGCAGTAATCGTTGGGAACGGTGAGAGAACTCTTCAGCGAACGGCTCATCGTACTCTTCCAGAATCAGGTGGGCGTTGGTGCCGCCCACGCCGAAGGAGCTAACTCCAGCCCGCCGGGGCGACGGCCCCTGCTTCCAATCGGAAAGAGCTCCATTGACATAAAAAGGGCTATCTGCAAAATCGATTTGGGGATTGGGAGTATTGAAAAACAAACTGGGGGGGATACGCCGTTTTTCGAGGCACAAAACCGCCTTGATGAATCCCGCGGCTCCGGCGGCGATGTCCAGATGCCCGAGATTGGTCTTGGCGGAACCGAGGGCGCAGGAGTTTAGCGCCGATCGCCCGAACGCCAGCTTGAGGGCTTCCACCTCCACCGAGTCGCCCAACGGAGTGGCGGTGCCGTGGCATTCGATGTAGCCGATGGAAGCCGGCGTCGCCTCCGCCAACCGCAACGCCTTCTGAATCACCGCCGCCTGTCCCTCCACGCTGGGGGCGGTGAAACCCACTTTGCGGGCGCCGTCGTTGTTGATCGCGGAGCCGATGACCAGTGCGTAGATATGATCGCGGTCTTCCTGCGCATCTTCCAGCCGTTTCAGGACCACCACGCCGATCCCGTCCCCGCCGACGGTTCCTCCGGCGGCGGCGTCGAAGGCCCGGGTATGGCCGTCCGGCGACGCGATCATCCCTTCCTGAAAGAGGTACCCCGCTTCGAGGGGGAAGCGGATGGTTACGCCGCCTGCCAACGCCAGAGCGCAATCCCCCGCCAACAACGCCTGGCACGCCAGGTGAATGGCCACGAGGGAGGTGGAGCAAGCGGTGTTGACTACAATGGCGGGGCCATGCAAGTTGAGTTTGTACGACACCAGGGTGGCGAGAAAATCCCGGTTGTTCAGGTAATAAGCGGCCATAAGATCGCCACCTTCCGAACCAAGGGTCGCTGTCTCCCAATAGGTGGTGGTGTAGGCGCCGGCGTACAATCCCACAGCCCCGGCGCATTGGTCCGGCACATATCCCGCGTCCTCCATAGCCTCCCAGGCGCATTGGTGAAACAACCGTGTTTGGGGAGACATGAGACGCGCCTCCGGCGGTGTGTAGCCGAAGAAGGCTGCGTCGAAACAATCTGCGTTCTCCAGGACGCCGCCGGGAGTTTTGACGAACTCCGGTCGCGACAGGAGCTCTCTCTCGACTCCCGTTGCCAGCAATTGTTCATCCTCCAGAAAGGCGACAGATTCTACCCCATTGACCAGATTCTCCCAGAAGGCGTCGATAGCGCCCGCTCCGGGGAACCGCCCCGCCATACCGATGACCGCGATCTCAAGACCGGTGCGTTCCATAGCGGCAATTACTCCCAGATCCCGTCGGGCAAGAGGTGGATAAACCGTTGGCCCCAGAGATCCAGAATCTCAGGAACGATGGCTGCCGGCTCAGAAATGCCGCAGGATATCGCCAGTTCCCGCAACGGCTGTTTGCCGTCAACCGCGGTCAACATGCGGAATACTTGCTGCGAGAGGCAGGCCTGGTAGCCGTTGTCGAAATTGTTGGCGATGGTGAAGCTGTTTTCGACCCTGGAGGAGGATGTGGCGCGATGGGTGTGGGTCATCACGTTGTGGGGCAAGACCGAGGGGATCAAGCGCAGGACCGCATCCGGGCCCGGTTCTTTTTTGTGGATGAGATAATCGCCGATGACCAGGGCGTTGAGTTTGGTGGTGAGGAAGCACACGATGGCGTCATCCACCGAATCGACAATCGGTTCGGCGTTGTTGTTGAACGAGGTGTTCAACACCACCGGGACGCCGGTGATCTTGCCGAATTCGTCGATCAATTCCCAATAGCGGGGATTGGTGGCGCGCGACACCGTCTGAATGCGGGCCGTTCCGTCCACATGAGTGACGGCTCCGAGGATTGGTCGCTTCTCTTCGGCGACATTCACTACGAAGATCATGTAGGAGAATTGGTCGCCGTCGCAGGGCAGATCGTAATATTCTGCGGCGCACTCCTCTAAGACCGACGGGGCGAAGGGCCGGTAGCCCTCTCTCTTCTTGACCATTTCATTGATGATATCCTTGTTTTCCGGCGGCCTGGGGTCAGCCACGATGCTGCGGTTCCCCAACGCCCGGGGTCCGAATTCCGACTGCCCCTGCACCCAGCCGACGACAGCGCCTGCCGCCATCAATTCAGCGGTCTTGCGACAGATGTGATCCTGCTTCCGGTAGTCGAGAAAATCTTTCCAGAGAGCGAGCTTCCGCTCCACCGCGCCGTCGTCCTCGAGCCGCGATCCCCAATACAGGTGGCGCAACGGCTCGAACTCCGCTTCGGGATGCAATTCGTGGTAGCGGTACAGGGCGGCCCCCAGCGCGCAGCCGGCGTCGTGGGAGGCGGGCTGGACGAAGACCTTCTCGAAGAGGCCGGAGTAGAGGATCTTGCCATTCAATGTGCAATTGTGCGCTACGCCGCCTGCCAGGCAGAGATGGGTGTGATTGTATTTTTTCTGGTAATGGCGGAGGATGTGGAACACGATCTCTTCCAACGACTCCTGCAACGCCGCGGCGATGTCTTTGTGATCCTGGTTGAAGGGCTCCCCTTTTCGCCGCCGGGGAAACATGAGGTAGAGCTTCTTCACTTGCTTGAGGTCGATCTCGTAGCGGCCTTCCGGCAGCAACTTGTAAAAACCCTTGAACAGATCGCGGTACACCGACGGGTCGCCGTAGGGCGCCAGCCCCATGACCTTGTATTCATCGAATTGTTTGTAACCCAACACATGGATGACGTTCAAATAATAGATGCCCAGCGAATCCTTCACCGGGTATTTTTCCAGCACTTCTGTCTTTTTCCCCTCGGCGTTCACCACCATGCCGGAGATCTCGTCTCCCTGGCCGTCGATGGAGAGTACCAGGCTGCGTTCGTAGCCCGACATGTAATAGGCGCTCACCACATGGGCGATGTGATGGTGCACGAAATAGAGCTTTTTCTCGTCAATGGAGCAACCGAATTCCGCTTGCAGGATGGATTGGATTTTCTCTCCCAACGGCAAGGAGGTCTCTCCTTCGAAAAAGTAGGCGGGTAAACCGTAATAGCACACCTGATCGAGATCTTCAAAGCCGATGCCCTGTTCGTTCAGGACAAATTTGATGGCGTTGACGGGAAATTTGTCGGTGTGTTTGACGCGGTTGAGCCGCTCCTCCTCGATGGCGGACACAACGCGACCGTCCACCACCAAAACCGCCGCCGCGTCATGTTTGTCTCCATCCGACGGTTCATGGACCAATTGTACGTTTCCAGAAATTCCCAATATCTTCATCTTCAATACTCCTTCTATTTAGTTGATCTATGGTCACCCTTTCCGGCGACGGGCGCTCAGCCTGTCCCTGGCTTTGACCGCATCTGCGGCGGGAGGGACAACCGCTGTCGCCGAAGGCAGGTTAGCCGGGGCATCGTTTTTTTCGAGGAAACCCGCCAGGGAAGCCACGGTAGGAAAGCGAAACAATGTGGCCACCGGGAGCTTCCGCTTCAACGCCAATTCCAGCCGATAGGCCAGACGGACAATTTGCAGGGAATTGCCGCCGACATCGAAGAAATTGTCGTTGACGCCAATTATGTCCTTCTCCAATATCTCGAGCCAGGCTTCGGCGATGGTCTCCTGCAACGGATTGGCCGGCGGCGCGAACGGCTCTTCGGAGACGGGGCTCGCGGCGGTTCTGGAAAGCGCGGCCAGCGAGCGGCGATCGATTTTGCCGCTGGGGGTGCGGGGAACCTTATCGAGCGGTAGGAACACTGTGGGGATCATGTAGGCCGGCAGCTTTTCCGCCAGATAGCGTTTCAAATTAGCCGCGTCCCATTCTCCGCCGGACGTGATCCAGGCGACGAGGGTTCGCTCCGCCCCGTCTCCACCGCCGGGAACTACTACTGCTTCCCGCACCGCCTCATGCGCTTGCAGCCATTGTTCGATCTCGCCGGTTTCCACCCGGAAGCCGCGAATCTTGAGTTGATGGTCCAGCCGGCCGATGAATTCGATTTGCCCATCGTTGGTCACGCGGCACAAATCGCCGGTCTTGTAGAGGCGATCGCCGATGCCCGGTTCTTTGGGCAGGAACGACTCATGGGTCAGTTCCGGCCGGTTCAGATAACCGCGGGCCAATTGATTGCCGGCGATGCACAGTTCTCCCGCCACTCCGGTGGGTTGGAGCTGGAGTCGCGCGTCGAGAACATAAAGTCGCGTGTTGAACACCGGCCTGCCGATCGGCACCCGCCTCGACGCCCCGTCGCCGGGACAGGGATAATACGATACGTCTACCGTCGCCTCGGTGGGGCCGTAGAGATTGATCAGACGAGGGCCTCTTCCGTTCGGGAACAACGTGTAAAACCGCTGCGTATGACCAAAATCCAGGGCTTCGCCGCTGGAAAACACATACTTCAAGGTCTCCAATCCCGCGTCCGGCGGGCACACCTCCAGAAATACCCGCAGCATGGAGGGGACAAAATGGATGACAGTGACAGCAAAGCTCTCGATGATCTTCTGCATCGCCGACGGGTCCTTCTCTACCCCGGCTTCCGGCACAACCAACGCCGCGCCGGCAAAACTCCACCAGAAGAGCTCCCACACCGACACGTCAAACACAGTGGGCGTTTTTTGCAACAACACATCGCCAGCCCCGATAGGGAACTGCGCCTGCATCCAGCAGAGGCGGTTCACCAACGAGCCGTGCTCGATGATCACTCCCTTGGGCCTGCCGGTGGAACCGGAGGTGAAGATCACGTAGGCAGGATCGGAGCCACATATCCGGGGCAGGTACGCCTCGTCGCCTGTCCCCAGTGGCTGCCGCGGTCGCAGTACCCCTGCCAGATCCGCGGCGCACAGTTTCATCCGGGCGTCGCTGTCCGCCAGCATAAATTCCCGCCGCTGCGCCGGGTAATCGGGATCGATGGGCAAATACACGCCTCCCGCCAGGAGAACCGCGTAAATCCCGGTCATCATTTCGAAGGAGCGCTCGCTCTCGATCGCCACAATATCACCGGCTTCGAGCCCCCGCTCCCGCAATCGGCGGGCCAGAACGATGGAAGCCTCGTAGAATTGCCGGTAAGGGACGGTTCTTCCGTCTTCAGCCAGCAAGGCTGTCGCTTCCGGCGTTTTACGCGCTTGCTCCTCAAACATTACATGGATGGGTTTATCGAGATTGAACTCCCGATTCGTATCATTGCATTCTATGAGCAGCCACTGTCGCTCCTCTTTAGAGATGATATCGATCTCCTGGGGCCGGACATTACGATCGGCAGCCACGGCCCCGGCGACGCGGACGAAATACTCCCCGAAGCGACGGATGGAATCGTGCGTGAAGAGTTTACTGCAATACTCGAAGCTACATTCCAGCCCTTGTTGACGGCTAACTGCGAGGGTCAGGTCGAATTTCGATGCGCGGCTGCCGATGGATCTGGGAAGCAATTCCAGTTCCGCTGTCCGAAGCCGGGGTAGATCAAAATCTTCAAACGAGAACATCACGTCGAATAGCGGATTGCGACCGGTGTCCCGGATTACATCGAGCTCTTCCACCAACCGTTCGAATGGATAATCCTGGTGGTCCAGGGCCGCCGCAGTGTCAGTCCCCACGCGCCGGAGAAATTGCTCGAAGGGCTCATCGGCGGCGAGGCGGTTTCGCAGCGGTAGCGTGTTGACAAACATCCCCACAATCGCCTCCATATCCGGATGCCGCCGTCCAGACACTGGCGTTCCCACCACGATGTCCTCCTGCCCGCAGAGGCGGTGAAGCAACAGATTGAACACCGCCAGGAGCGTCATGAACAGGGTGACGCCACTTGCGGCGGCAATGGCTTCGAGGCGGGCAGTCAACGGCTCGTCGATATAAAAAAACAATGTGCCGCCAGCGAAGCTCTGCATTTGCGGCCGGTCGCAGTCGAGGGGCAACTCCAGAGGCGGCGGCGGGTCCTTGAAGCGCTCGTGCCAGTAGCTCGAGCTCGCCTTCAAATCCGGTTGCCATTGGGCGACGTCTTTGTATTGAAGCGAGAGCTCCGGCAGCCGTTCATCCCCCGAATAGAGCGCCAGGAATTCGCGTATGAGAATTCCCATCGAGACGCCGTCGGTCACCAGATGGTGCATATCCAGAGCCAGAATTCTCCCTGCTTCTTCGCGTATCAGCGCCACTCTCAGCAGTGGAGCCGACGCCGGATCGAAGGGGCGGATGAAAGAATCGAATCCGCCTTCGACGGAATCGAGGGCGAATTCCACTTCGTCATGAACCACCTGCGCAGGCTTCCCCTCGATCACCATAAACGAGGTGCGTAAAATTTCATGACGATGGATCAATCGCCGGAACGCCGTTTGCAGTCTATCTTCATCGAGTTCCCCTTTCACCTCCAGTGCCGAGGGCAGGTTGTAACCGATGCCGGTATCGTCCAATAATTGCAAAATGTACAACCGCTGCTGCGCCGGGGACAGCGGATAAAAAGGCCGCTTCTCGATGGGACGAAGACGGGGTAGCGATTCCTGGGCGCAACCTTCGATAAAAACTGCCAGATCTTTGATGGTGGGGGTACGGAACAATTCCACCATCGGCACCTTCACGCCCAGCTCCTTGTGGATGCGGGCGATCAACACGGTGGCGTTCAACGAATGGCCGCCGATCTCGAAAAAATTGGCGGTCCTGCCCACCTGCGCCTCGTCCATTTCCAGAACTCCAGCCCATAGAGCCGCGAGGCTGCATTCCAGGGCGGTGGTCGGCGGTTGGTATTGGCTGGAATCCTGGAGTATTGGAACCGGTAGCGCCCGTCGCTCCACTTTGCCGTTGGCGTTACGGGGCACGGCATCCAACCGTATATAATAGAGGGGGACCATATGGACCGGCAATTCCCTCGACAACCACTCCCGCAGCTCGAGATCCGAATACTCCCTGTCCCCGGTGTAATATCCCGCCAAAAACACATTGCCGCTCTCCTCGACAATATCCAGAGCCACCGCTTCCCGGATGCCGTCGAGTTTCATCATCCGGTTCTCGATCTCCCCCAACTCGATGCGGTAACCTTTGATCTTGATTTGCCTGTCCCCGCGGCCCAAAAATTGCACGGCCCCTTCGGGTAGAAACCGGCCGAGATCTCCGGTCCGGTACAACCGCTCTCCAGGGAAGAATGGGTCGTCGAAAAAACGTTGCGACGTCAGTTCGGGATTGTTAAGATAGCCTGCGGCGACGCCGGAGCCGCCGATATAGATCTCCCCCGCCATTCCCATTGGGCACAGGGCGAGGTTCCGGTCCAGAATATAGCAGCGGCAATTGTCGATGGGACCTCCCAACAGCACGTCGCCATCGCCGCATTCATAGGTCAGGGCGTCTACGGTTGTTTCGCTGGGTCCGTAGTGGTTGAAAACGGAGTATCCCCTTTCGCGTAGCCGGTCTTTCACCGCATCGTCCAACCGCTGGCCGCCGGGGAGCGTCGCCCGAAGTCGCGGTAGCCTGGGACCGTTCGCCAACAACTGGTCCAGCACCGACGGGATGAAGTTGATGATATGGATCTCCCGCTTCAACAAAAAATCCCGTAACGCCTCCGTATCCGCCAGCAGCTCCTTCTCCGCCACATACGCGGCGGCTCCGTGAAGCACGGACGCGAAGATTTGTTCGATGCTGGGATCGAATGTGTAATCGGTCAATTGTAATACGTGGCAACCGGGTCCCACCTCGTAGCGGCGGGCGAACCAGGAGACAGTGTTGATGATATTGGCATGCGCCACCACCACCCCTTTGGGTCTCCCGGTGGTGCCGGAGGTGTAGATCACATACGCCGGCAAGGCCGCATCGCAGCCTTCGTCGTCTCCGGTTTGCGGATCCCCGTCATCCCCCGCTTCGAAGAACACGAGCTCGAGCGGGGTTATCTCCAGCGACCGCGCCTGCTCTGCGAGGGATGAATCCGCCACCAAAAAACGGACGGAGCTGTCCGCCGCCATATAATCGATCCGCTCCGGCGGATATTGGGGATCCAGAGCCAGAAATCCACACCGGCATGACAAAATCCCGATCATCGCCATCACCCCCTCGATCGAGCGGGGCATCATGAAGGCGACGATGGAGCTGTCGCCGAGTCCCCTCTCCCGAAGGATCGTTCGCGTTCGCCTCGCGCCGGAGCTCAGCCTCCGGTACGTCACGTGATTGTCCCGGCACACCAGCGACACCGCGTCGGGGGTCTTTTCCACTTGCAGGGCGAACTGGCGGTGCAGGGTGGAGTGCAATGGAGCATCGGCTTTCGTGTCGTTGAAGCCATGAATCAGCAGTTCCCGCTCCGTAGAGGACAGTATATCCAGTCGCCCCGCCGGCAGATTCAGGTCTGCCAACGCCCGGGCCAGCAAACCGGTCAATTGCCCGGCGAAACGCTGGATCGTCTCCTTCCGGTAGCGGCGGGAATTGTAGACGATAGTCCCTCGAAGCCCGGAATCCGTCCGGGAAAACACGAAGCGGCAGTCGAGGCGCAGATGGTCCAGATAGGCCGGGTCGTGGAGAGAATCAAGCATGACAGCCGTACTGAAGAGGGGAAAATCCTCTCCTTCGGAATATGGAATTCCCAATTTATAGAGGAGAGTCTCCATCGGATAATTCTGGTGCCTGTTGGCGTCATATAATCCGCGGCTCACCTCCAGCAGCGATTCCTTCATCGGTTTTGCCGGATCGATGGCGTATCTCAGGGGTAAGACGGTGTTCACCAGTTTGCCCGACACTTCCTGCCGGTATATGGGCGCTCCCAATTGCACGAAGTCCCGGTCGTCGTATTTGGCCAGCAGGGTCGCCACACCGGCGAGAAGCGCCACAAACAATCTCACGTCCGAGTGATTGCTCACAACCAACAATCGCTGGAGCAGCCCCTCATCGAAGGCGAAGCTCAGAGTATCCCTGGCTTCCTTACCCCCGCCCCCGGGCCGGATGTCATAGGGAAACACGCTCCGGGTTTGGTCGCCGGACAATTTCCGCAGCCAATACTCCCGCTCCTGGGCGTATTGGCCGGAAGCGACAATGTAATCGCTGGCGGTTGGGCTTTGGTTGTTCATACTCAAAACCCCCAGTCGCCATCGTCTTCGATGACGGCCGTGGCGGCGGCGATTGTGGCGTTCTGTCTAAACTCGTCAACAACGGCGTCGCCGCTGTCCTTGTTTTTCTCGAACTCCAGAACCGAGGGCACTGCGTTGGGATGTAACTTTTTCCAGCGTTCGTCGGCGGCGTAAATCTCCCTCAGGCTATATGGATTGGGAATATTCAAATTGCGGCAGTGGGCGATAAAGCGGTTGAGGCGGTGGTAGATTTCCTCGCGGCGGGGTTCACAATCCAGAATCCATGTCTGGGTGATGAGCGACTCCCGGGCCCAGTCGGGATAGAGCAGGTGGCATTCGTGCGCCTGTCCCCAATTTTGCGAATTCACCTGTCCCTTCAAGAAATAGGCGAAGGGATTGCAATCCGCCTCGTAGAGGTCGTCCTTCATCTCTTCGATTAGCGCGAGAGTTTGAAGGAAGTCCTCTTCGGTCTCCCCAGGGTAGCCGATGACCCAATAGGTGGTAGTCTTGATGCCGGCCGAAGCCAGATTCGCCACCGCCGCCTTGATTTGCTCGACGGTGATTTGTTTGTTCATCAATTTCAAGACCCGGGGCGAACCGCTTTCGGCGCCGATTCGGGCGCGGTAGTATCCGCCACGCCGCCAGAGCCTTGCGTTCTGGGGATCGCAGACCGGCTTCTCCGCCCGCAGATACCCATCCCAATAGACAGGAAGTTCCCGCTCGATGCACTCATCGGCCACATCGGTGATCACCGGATTGAGGAGCGAATCCCCCATCAAGAACAATTGGAACCGGTGCCGCTCCGACAAAATCTTCAATTCCTCAGCCACCTGGGATGCCTGCTTGCGGCGGTATTTTCCCCATTGCATGGTCTCCGAGCAAAAACCGCATTGATAAGGGCAACTGCGACCGGTGAACGCCGAGAGATGCGGGTAGCCGTCGATATCCAGATCGGAGAAATCCGGCACGTCGATGGTGGACAAATCCAACAACCGCCAATCGATGTCATCCAGGGTGAAGACCCGACGCTCACGCGTCAACCGGCCTTCCAGCAGCGCC
>JAHELQ010000607.1 GCA_024644125.1 Candidatus Aminicenantota bacterium
ATCTTTGTATTGTATAGGAAGCTCCGGCAGAGCCAATCCTTTGTAAAGGGCAATGAATTCCTGGATCAAGATGTCGCAGGATCTGGCGTCGGCGATGATGTGATGCACATCGATCATGAACACATAGTTGTTATTAGGCAAGCAAAGCAACTTGAAGCGGAACAAAGGAAACCGCGTCAAATCGAAGGGACGGCAAAAGCCTTTCACCAAACCCGGCACATCCGCTTCCACAACATCCAAAACCTCAATCGTTACCTCCACATCGGCGTGAACCTTTTGAACCGGTTGCTCGTTCACGAACGCAAAAGTGGTTCGCAAAGATTCCTGGCGGTTCACCAATGTCTGAAACGCCCGTTGAACCCTATCCAAATCCAGGCGCCCCTCGATTCTCATAATGGAGGGCAAATTGTAGTTGGTGCTGCTTCTGGCGATTTGATGCAACACAAAAAGCCGTTTCTGGGCAGCGGACACAGGATAATACACATGTTCTTCCACCGGTTCGATATCCGCGACGGCCGCTGTGTCCGAAGCGCCGATGAAATCCGCCAATTGGCGGACAGTGGCGCGGTTGAAGAATTCCGATATGGGGATATCCACATCCATGCCTTTCTGAATCCGCATCCGCAATGTCATCACTTTCAAAGAATCGCCGCCAATCTCGAAGAAGTCGTCGTCAAGAGATATATCTTTCACCCCCAACAATTGGCTCCAGATGGAGAGCAACCGCTGCTGAACCTCGCCGGCGGTGGCAAGAGCCGCTCCGCTCCTCCTGGCCAATTCTTTTTTCTTGTCCGCAGTCCGCTGACCTCGGTCCTTGGTTTTGCGGTTTCCGGCAACGGTGTGCGCGATCAGTTCGGGTAAATCCCGGGTGGACACCACTATGTGCGGTATCCGCGATTGCAGCGCCCTCCGGAACACATCCACTCCTTCCTGCGGCCACATACCGTGAGCCAGGGGATCGGCCTCCAACTTTCTAAATTTGCCGGATGCGGACGGCGTCTGCAATTGCCGCTGAGAGATCTTCACCCGGCAAAAGCCGTAAATAGCCGCCAATTCACGTCCCTCTTCATCAGTAATCCTCACGTCACACTTCAACAATTTATCGGTGGACTCGTCCCCCCTGTATGCGGCGAAGCTCAAAATCCGACGGGGTATGCGTCCCCGGACCTCCACCCGATCGTAGCAGAAGGGCAAATAGACGCCCGCCTTGATCTCGCTTTTAAAGATAAACGAGGTAGCCACATCCAACAACGCCGGATGGCAGTAAAAATTCTCCACATCGCCGGCGAATGCGTCGCCGAGATCGAGGGCGATCAATCCGTTGCCCTCGCCCCGCGATTCCCATTGGATGGTGTGCCAGCGGGGGCCGTAGAACAGAGTTTTGTTGCCCGTTTCGTCGATCTCTTGAACCATTCCGGGGCAAAACTCCTTCCATTCGTCAAGATCATGGCGTTTCAATTCATTGACCGTCAACGTTGCTATACTCCCTTCGGCGTGCTTGGCCCAAGTCCCCCCACCGCTTTCGCCTCCCAGGGGGCGACTGGAAACAATAAAACGATAACCATCCTCTCCGGGCTTGAGAATTGTATGCAATTCCCTGGTTTCATTCTCATTGACCAGGAACGGTTGGCTGAACATCACATTCCGCAATTCCGCCTGATTGCCTCCCGACAATTCACGAAACGCGGACATGGCCAATTCCAAATAGGTGGTTCCAGGAAGCACACCCACCGTTCCGGCCCGGTGTTCGTTCAACAACCATTGCTCCCCCACCCTCATATCGATGACAAACGCGGTTTCCCCGGCGCGGTCGATCCGGCGGTGAAAGAATGGATGGTCCAACCGACGCGTCTCTCCAGCGGTTGAATTTTCGTTGGAACGCCGACGGATGGCTTCCACCGCCATGCCAACCTGTTGCCAGGTGTCCCAGTCGAGAGAGAGGACCAGGGGGCCGCCGGCGCGGTTGTTTGCCCGGGCGAAAGCGTCTAGAAATGAATTGGCGGCGCAATAGGCAACGCCGCCCACCGCCGGCATGATGGTACTCAGCGACGAGCAGGCGATGAAAAAATCGAGTGCGTCCCAATCGAATACTTGCCTCAATACAATGGTTCCCAGAAATTTGGATGTGACGGCTCCGGAATCCCCGGCGGCGGCTCCGGTCTGGATTATGCCGCCGTCATAGGAACCGGCGGAGTGAACAATGCCGTTCAGGACGCCGAAACGCTTACGAATGGTCTCCGCCGCCCGCCCCATGGCCTGGATATCCGCCACATCGGCGTTCACTACCAATACTTCCGCTCCCGCGGCCTCCATCTCCCGGATGGCGGCTGTCACAGCGGCAGCGTCATGGCGTTGGTCCACCGGGGTTCTCCCCACCAACACCAACCGGGCGGCGAAGGTCCGCGCTAGATAACGGGCCAGAGTCAGACCGATGCCCCCCAGGCCGCCGGTGATGAGATAGATCTTGTGAGATTTCAGAACAGGGGGCTCCGGGTCAGGAGCCGGCAGGGGCAACGGCTGAATGTCGGGGACATAACGATACGGGCCCCGGTAGGCAAGAATCCCTTGCGATATCTCTGAGTTCAACTCCGCGCTTAATAATTCGAATACAGATTCATCAATAGGAGAACCACCCTCCACAGACCCCAAATCTACTAAGCGGCAACCGATATGGGGATATTCCATGGGTACCACCCGTACTGGCCCAAGGGCCAACGCGGAATACGGATTGACGGTTTCGTCGCCCCGCACGTTGAACAATTCGGCCACCGCCACAGTGATAGCCAACCTGCGGTTCGGAGCGTGCCGGGTGAAGCCCCGCACCAGGTTCAACAGACAGTCGAACGCCAACAGCCTCGTGCGAGCGGCCTCTTCCATTGTCATGCCCCCCTCTGGGCACGGAATCAACGTCCCGCAATACAAAATCCGCTCCGGCATCTGGGATTTTTCATCCAAATACTCGAACAACCGGACCCAATCGTCCGTTTGCGACGGGTCCACCTCCAAATGGGTAATAGACTGGCCAAACTCCTCACCTGGAACCACAAGCAAATAGTCCTGGCCTATCATATTGGCGGCCTTTCGCCAGAAAGCGCGGGCATCGCCCAGATTGAGGTGAAAAGCCAGCAAGGGTGCTCCCTCTTGAGGGCGGACGCCTGGGGCTGGAACCGGAATTTCCTGTTTCCACACCGGCGTGTAGAGCCAATCTTGTATGTGCTCACGTTTTTGGGGAGCGTTATCCTTCCGGGGCGATGATAAGCCGGCGTTCAAATTGAAAAAATCGACA
>JAHELQ010000111.1 GCA_024644125.1 Candidatus Aminicenantota bacterium
TTGTATTGCAACATATTATTGGAAACCGCCCGCTCCAACGCGCCGATCCCGGCGAGCAGTTTTTTGGGATCGGAATGTTCCTCATTGGCTTGCAGCAGCCGGTATCCATATCCCAGGTGGGCTTCCGAATCAAGGGGCATCAACAGGGAACTCAATTTCAACAATGGCTGTCCCGCCCCTGAAATCCCCTGTCCCAGGCGCATGGACATATGGGATAGGAATTGCAGGACAAAAAAAACCGACAAAACTCCGAAGATCACGTTCATCACGAATGGATGTTCCTTGCGACGGATGGTTTGCGATTGATCTCTCCGGTAGGTCACCAGGTTGACGCCGATTCCCGCCAGCAATGTCACGAAAAACAGGTTCGAGGGAATCCGCAACGAAAAATCGAACAGGGAGTGGAACAACGCCGCGAAGAACGCGACCAGAATGCCTGTCCCCAACAATTTAATTTGCGGATGTCGCCGCTCCCACCACCGCCGGATGTAGGAATGCAACAGGCTCCATACCAAAAACAAGACCGCCAGCCCGCCGGCGATGCCGCCGTCGGTCAACACTTCGAGATAATCGTTGTGCGCATGGGTGGACCATTTGACGCCATCCGAATCATACAAAAAGAACGCGAATTTGTACGTTCCGAATCCTGTGCCTACGAGGGGAAAATCCGACGCCATCTTCAGGGAATCAGGCCAACGGGTCATACGGCCGCCTTCGTGCAACGGCGAGGTGGCGAATTTATGTATCGTGTTCTGGATGCCCATGATGGAAGCCAGCAACACGATAGAGACAAAAATCCACTTTAACCTACGCCGAATTTCCTTCTTCCCCGCCAGGTAGACGGATAACTGCAAAAACACCAGCAGCGACAGGATAGAGGTCACGATACCGGCTCTGGAACCGGTGAGCAGGATCCCCAAACCGAACAGCATCGTAGCCCCAAGAAAGACCAGGGATCTATTTTTGAAATCCAGGATCTGGTGTAATCTCTCCTGAAACGAGGGGAAAATTTTTAGTTTCTCCACCTGCACAAACAGCATCGCCAGAGCCAGCGGCATCGCCAATTCCAGAAAAAAAGCGAAATGATTGGGATTGCCGATGGTGCCGGTGAGATAGCGGGAATACACATCTTGTTTTTGGGGATGAAACAAAAGAAAGAATTTCTTGTTTCCTGAAAAATATTTCGCCAATCCGAACAACGTCTGGAACACCGCCGAATAGACAACAGTATTCAAAATCCCGACCATTTCCCGCCGTTTTAGATCCAGGTTCGCCAATACCCAGAATATCAGCGCCATTACCGACAATTGCAGCAATGTCTCCAGTGTTTGAAAAGGCACCAGGGAAATGGAATGAAACGAAGGCATCGATTCTTTGAGTTGGGACAGGGTTGCAACCGTCCGGGGGCTGACGATTCTCAACAAGAAAACCGGCAAGGGCGCCAATTGAAACAGGAAAAATACGGCCGTCACGAAGCCAGCTCTCAATATCCAGGTCTTCCCTACAATATCTCTCCGGTGAAACGCCTGCCGGTACCCGAAAAATCCCAGCGATAATAAACAGAGATAAAACAGAGGGGAAAACACCCTGCCGACACAACCGAACGGCAGCGGGGCAGCCCAGATAAATACCGCCAGTCCTATTAAATAGAATTTATTATGAGCTTTTTGCATGATGAAATATCAGATTGTTCAATACTTTGAAAAAATAGAGAACATCAGTCCTTAAAGGTTTTTTTTCGTACCGTTCCAGATACCGTTTCTCAGACTCGATCACCTGCTCTATGGATGCCGGCATATCCGCGTAATAGGGCGGAATCAAGCCGGGTTTGAACCGGTTCCTGACTGCCCTGAAATCCGCCGGATAAGTTGAGAAGAAGGCCTCGCTCAAAGGTCTCACACCGACTAGTTTGATATCCCGTTTCAGCCAATTGAGAACCATTGGCAATTCATCCAGAAGGAAACGTCTCAAAAAACGGCCCCAATAAGTGACCCGGAAATCATTTTTTATTTTCCCGGTATCCGCCAGTTGGTGTTGCCGGTGAACGTAGTCCTGGATATATTCCGCGTAAGGATGCATGGTGCGAAATTTGTAGATATAAATAATTCCGCCGTCCTTGCCCACTCTCCTTTGACGGAACAACGGGCCGTAAGAGGGGGTAGTGTCGGTCGAGGGATCCTTCTCCTTGCGCATGGCAAAATAGATGAAGCCGTCGATTTCCCGCCAGGAAATCACTTTAAATCCACAATAAAACAGACGACCCATCACTTCGGTAAAAGAGATCACGCGGTTGCGGCCCTGGGACAGGATGAAGTAGATCCGTTTGACAAAAGGCAACTTCGGCGCCACCCGGTTAGCTACAAAATCCAGAAAGTGGAAGAACCGCGCCAGAGGCAACGGATACGACCGGTACATTCGGGCCAGCCGCTGGCGTACCGTCTCCGCGCGGCAGACAAACACGCCGCCGTGCGCCAGCTTATGATTCACTGCGATAAAACTGCGATTGATCCTACGAATATCGTTCACCCTGTGCAGGTTTACAAATATTTGCAAACCCAGATCCGGCAGTACCTCCATTTGTTCGAGGTAAGGGGAAAACACCACAGCGGACCTGGTAACATCGATACTTTCAAGATCGACGGTTTCCCTGATGAATTCCAGCAACGAAGGAGAATGATGGAGGTAGACGTTCTCGAGCATGCTCTTCAAATATCCAGCGGCCAGCCGGTTGCCCTCGAAGCTATATGCCCTATCCAGACGGGTCAACGGCTCTTTTTCCACCTCGATCGGTTGGTATTCGATGACCTCTGCGGTAAATAGAGCCGTATCTTCGTCTTCCGGTCCCCGCAGGTGAAAATAAAAAAAATATCCCAGCACCACCAGATTTTCCGCCAGAGAAATGGATAAAAGAGAGCCCAGGATAATGAAGCGGGAAAACATCGCCAGATTGGAAATAAAAATGAAGGAAGCGATCAACCCGCCGATCATCAATTCCGACCGCCAAAACGGCACCAACATTTTGATAACGTTGTTTTGCCGGGCGATTTGGAACTGGTGGTTCAACAAAGAGATCAAAAGCCAGGTGAAGAAGATCCCGATCAACATCACCAGGTACTCGTCCGTCATGCGAACCGTTCCTTTATGAAGGTAATGAACCGTGATGAAGGCCGAGATCACCATCAATAATTCAAGAAGAAAAAATATGACGGGAAACGGCACCCGCTTGATGCGCCCGCTCCGTTTCCACATAACCGTTCGCACCGCCAGATAACAAAACTCCAGAAGCAAAAATATCGCGATCGTACCGTAGACGATCAACCTCGATAGGTGATACAAACCATGGGCGTAGACGAAAAAAGACACCAACGCGGTGAGGGTGAGTCCGGAAGCGAGGAAGGGTTTGATTCTCAGAAGATAGTTCTCCACATGGATACGCATAAATTTTTTCGAAAACACGGTACTGAAGAACCAGATCGCCGTCAGGCTGAGGAAAAACACCCGGAAGTCGGCCTCGATGCGGAAGTGCCCCCGTTTGAAATAATACGCCGTCAGAAACGATATGAGCAATATTATACCGTCGCCCAGTATCTTCAACCAGTAATAGCTCTCTTTTTCCAGATAGTTCCCTTTTTTCATTCCCTTGTAATTCCTATATTATATTCTGGTTTCCAACAATGTAACCATTTGTTCCGCTACGTTCGCGCCGAAAATATCCGGCCAATCTCCCGACGGGCAAAATGAGCGAATGGCGGTTTCCAGATCGCCGTCATCGGGATTCAGCAGAATGTTTCCACCGGCGTCAACCGTTTCAACCCACTCGGTTTCGGGCCGGATGGTGATACACGGCCGTTTTAGAATATATGCCTCCTTCTGGATACCACCGGAATCGGTGACAATCCGGTCGGCGCCATATTGTAAACATAAAAAATCCAGATAACTCTGCGGAGGCGTCAGGACAATGTTTTCCCCCAACCGGATGCCGTATTGCCGGATCATTTTGGCTGTTCTGGGGTGAACCGGAAATACCACGTTGCGATTCTGTCTGCCCAACGCAGCCAGAATCCGTTGCAATTTATCCGGATCATCGACATTGTAGGGACGATGAAGCGTCGCCAATATGTATGCCCCTGCTCGCAGGCCCAAAGTTTCCAGGACGCGCGACCGCGACAATGCGGTCTCCAAATTATCGAGCAGCGCATCCGCCATGATATCGCCGGTGAGATACGAGCAATCGCCGAGTCCCTCGTGGTTCAAGTTTTCCATCGCAGTCCGGGTTGGGGCAAACAACATTTCCGAGATATGGTCGGTGGCGATACGATTGATCTCTTCAGGCATACTGCGATTAAAGCTTCGCAGCCCGGCTTCCACATGAATCGCCGGAATCCCCATCTTCACCGCCGCCAGCGCGCCGGCGACAGTGGAATTTGTGTCTCCGAAAACGACGACGCCGGCCGGCCGGACCTTCTCTAATATCTGTTCGCTCCCCTTCAAAATTTCTCCCGTCTGGACCGCGTGGGTGCCGGAACCCACTTCGAGGTTAAAATCCGGTTCCGGAATCGAAAGATCGGAAAAAAACGAGGCGGACATCTCGACATCGTAATGCTGCCCGGTATGCACGATGATATGATGAAACTTGCCGCGCAGAGCCCTGCCGAAGGGGGCCAATTTGATAAATTGGGGTCTGGCGCCTACGATGGAAACGATGGTCTTTGGCAATTCGATCTCCTTTACCGGAATCTCCCGAATAGCCCGGGATCGCGGCGGCACTGGTCCACACTGTCGGGATAATGCTGCACAAACCAGCTTATAAACGGCGTGACATCTATTTTATCTTCCAATAACGTTTGCTTGCGCAACGCCCATTCTTGTTTTGCATTGGGCATGGCCATCAGTTTTTGGACCTTTTGTACCATCGATGGAAAGTCGTCCGGTTGGAAGGCGAAGCACAACTGGTAGTCCCGCTCCAATTGATTGGCAACGGACAGTCGCCCCGCCAGGCTATTGCATTTCAACGCCGGCGTTCCCAATAACGCTGCCTCCGTCGTCATAGTCTGACTGTCACCCAGAAACATGGCGGCGTAATACAGGAGCGAATGCGCCTTCTCCGGCGGAACCGAAAGCCGGTAACGTCGCAATTCCGGTTCGATGTCCCCTTCGGTGGTGATGAAGATTTTCCCATGAGGTTCCAACATCTCGATGAGCTGCATCTTTTGCCTCATGGCGAGGCCGTGGACTCCCCGGTCGTGATGGGCTTTGAACGCGTTGAACCGCATCACGAAATAGGCTTCCCCCGGCGCAACCCCCGCATGCTTCAAGACCTCCGGGTCGGGGGTGAAGCGGTTGGGATGGAGATATGCCAGTTCATGATAGCCTGGATATATAACATGATGCGGCTTTCGCCGTTCCGCCGACAGCACGTCGGGACTCACCAGCGCGTCGGCGAACGGATGGGCGAACTTCACGAACAGCGGCTGTACATCGCCGTCATCGTCATCAAACACGATCGATTTCATCCGGGTCACGCGGGACACATGGGCGATGGTCATAGAGGTGCCGACCGCCAGATCGATCTTGTGCCGCTTCACCAACTTATAGAGCGCTCTGTCGAAGAGCAATTGTTTCGCGATTTTTCCCTTCAGCGAATCGGACTTGCGGCCGAGACAGATGTAAGGGATGCCATAATTATCCAGCAATTGCCGGGCGGAGGGTAGATCCTTGACCGTTACCAGCGGCTCGTTTCCCTCCCGGCGCAATTGGTCGATGAGATGGCGGAACAAATGCACGTGGGCCGGATGGCCGATATCTATCAATATCTTCATTTTTTTCTCAATAATTTCCATAATGTGAATCCAATGATGCCCACTCTCATAAAAAACGGTTTGTGGACTTTTTCGAACCTGCCGAAATTCTCGAAACGGCCGCCGAATTTTTTCTTGTAATCGCGAACGCCGTAGGCTTTGACCGGTTTTCCCGCGCCGCCAAAATCGAAGCGCCGGTATCCCGCCTCCCTGGCCCATAAAAACACATGCCAGGGCAACAGATCATTGGGATATTTGTGGTAAAACTCCGGTAAACTGCCGGCGTACCAATCATATACGGTTCCGTTGCAACACAATACCACGATGACGCCGATGAGTCGTCGCTCAAAAAAAGCTCCAAAAAAACGAACCAATCCCTCAGGCCCCAACACGTCGAATGCGGCCTCGAAGAGGGAGGAATGATGTAGCGGCAATCGCGCCCTGCCATAAACCTCTTGCAATATCCCATACGCCTGAAGCACCTGCTCCCGCGCGGTCAGCTCGCGAACTTCGGTTCCTTCCCGCCGGGCGCGGCGAATTTCGTTGCGCCGTTTGGAATGGACGTCGTTCCAGAGTTCCTGCTCCGTTTTGCTGAGATCCACATGAATGTCTAGATGGTCTTCGTATTGGAAGCCCAACCTCGCCATCAATGGCTTCATCCGGTCCTGCGGCCAGAGATTGCGGAATTGCGAATAAATAACCCGTTTCCCCACCTGGAGCCGGTACTGATGAAACAGCATATCGAGCAGCAGCTCATCATCATCTTCTTCTTCCACCAGAGGGCCGCCCCACACAATGGCGCGGGCGGTCATCGCCCCCAACACGCCGGGATATTCTTTTTGGATGACCCCTTGCAGAACCGCCCTGATCCGCCCCTCGCCTTCAACGATCGCCAACAGGAACGGCGTGTTGTGTCGGGTGGCTTGCCAAACCCGATACATGTGCGGAGACTGAAAAATGCTGCCGTGAGGATGGCGGTTGACAAACTCCGACCAGGCATCGTAATCGAGATCGTTGACAACCCTCGCCCTCACGCTTGCCTCCGGGCCACGATACGCTTGGCTATATTCTTGATATTCTGCGCCACCAATTCCATTGCCCAGGGGAGGAAGGTCTCGCTCCACCGTTGGGGATGCGCGTTAATCATCAATTGGGAAGGCAAGGATCCCTGAAGGGCGAGCTTTATAATGTCGCCGGTGCGACGGGCGATCGACGCTCGCTGCCCCTGCGCCCTGTCCCGAACGTTCACGCGGTCGCCGTCCCAGCGGCGGCCGGTATCGGTGAGGTAGAGGACGGTGGAAAAATCAATATCGTAATAGGGTTCGCCAATGATTCCGAAGTCCCGGTAGTCGCGCGATTGCCATAACGAACGGTTATCCCAGCGGGACAGGGGGCTGCCGTGCATGCAGGCGGTCTTCACCGGAAAAATCGCGCGCATCCGTTCCAGATTCCGTTGAAACGATTGCAAAGCCGTCGCCATGTCCCCATTGGCAAGAGCCAGATCTTCGTAATGGTAACCAATCTCGTGTCCCAAACCGGCGATCCCTTGCATCACCCGTTCATCGTAACTGGCTTCCACCACCCGAAAATAATAACTGGCGGGAAGCCCGAGCTCATGCTCGAGCCGCGCCATCGCCGCGGCAAACGCCGGACGCTTGTCTACATCATGCCGTAAAACAACTGTCCTATCCCCGGCAGCCTCCATGAAACCGGCAAAGGTTTGAAACGAATAGCCGGCATCGAGCAGCGCTTCCAGCAACCGCCGGTATATAGTCAATGTAAAATCCCTGTTCATATTTATCTTCAATCAATATAATTGCGAAACCACAATTCCAGATTGACCAATTTCCATATCTCGCGCGATAGATCTTTTTTGCCGGAATTATGTATCTCCAGCATCCGCCGCCCAGCCGCCGGATCCACATACTCCCGGCGGGCGAATGTATCGGAACAGAGGATGCTGGCGATAAACACCTTAAAACGTTCGCCGCGGAACCAGTCAGCCTGCGGAGTGACAAATCCGGTCTTGTCCTTGCGATTGCGGATCTTCTCGGGAAGAGTACCCGCCATCGCCTCCCGCAGGAACGCTTTGGTAACGCCGCGGCGGATGTGACTCTCCCCCGGCATCGCCAGCAATCGCTCCACGATCCGGTGGTCCAGAAACGGCACCCGCGCTTCCAGCGAAAAATACATGGAATTGCGGTCTTCCCATTTCAGCAGATGTTCGAGTTTGTACTCAAAATGGGCGAGCAACGCCTCCTGCAACGACGGCGCGTCGTACAGTTTTTCAGAGATCACACTCTTCTGGGCGTGAGCGTTGTAAAAACCTCTGTCCAGATAATTACCCTCCCCGGCCCGCAATTTGGTACGCGCGCCCGGAGGCAGCATGAAGAAGAGAAAGGTCTTCAAACCGTAGAGGGAACGATGCTCCATACTGTAACGCCAGATTTCGTCGAACAAGGTGCTCCAGCGTATTTTTTTGAAGAGATCCTTGAAATGATAGCCGTACAGATAATGATAACCGGCAAGTTGCTCATCCGCGCCCTGGCCGTCGAGAGTGACCGCCACGTGGTCCTTCGCCAATTGCATCACCATGAATTGGGCGTACGGGCCGGTGGTGGGGGTGGGCTCGCTATGGGCGCGGGTGTAATCGAAGAGGTCGTGGTAAAACGTGTCGGCCGAAGGGTGCACGCGGTGCATATGGCTCAATTGGCCGCAGTACTCGTCGATGAATTCCGATTCATCCCCCTCCACCCCTTTGCCGTACACGGCGGAGAAGGTATTGATATCATCCCGTTGGTAATCGTGCAACAAGATGGACACGATACTGGAAGAATCCAATCCGCCGCTCAAACACACGCCCACCGGCACATCGCTGCGCAGACGCAGCGCGATGGCTGAGCTGAGAGTGGCGCGAAACTCTTCGGCGGACTGGAACGGATTGTGAATCTTCCGGGAAAGATCGTACCAACGTTTGATCGAAACCCCTTCGGGGCCAATAGTCAACGAATGCCCATGCTGCAATTTTTTTATGCCCTGAAAAAACGTGTGCTCCGTCTGGTCGGTGCGATTGAACACCAGGTATTCAAAAATTGAGTGGTCGTCCGCCCGCTGCGCTTCCGGCATCACCTCCAGTATCGGAGGAATATCGGATGCAAACACGAATCGTTCTTCGTCGCGATAATAATAAAAAGGCTTGATTCCGAACCGGTCCCGGGCGGCGAACAATGTTCGCTCTTTTTTGTCGTAAACGGCGAAGGAAAACATCCCGTTCAGCCGGTGCAGGCAATCGGGACCCCAATGACGAAAGGCGTTGAGCAACACCTCCGTGTCGGTGCGGGTGCGAAAGTGCAAGAATTCCGCCAATTCCTCCCGCAATTCAATATAATTGTAGATCTCGCCGTTGTATACCATCACGAACCGGCCATCCTCCGATGCCATCGGTTGATGGCCGGCGCTGGAGAGATCGATGATACTCAACCGCACATGTCCGAGACCGACAGGTCCATCGACGAAGACTCCATCGTCATCGGGACCGCGATGTTTCATCCTGGTCATCATCCGGCGCAAAGCGGATTCCTTCGCCGGTTGGCCAGAAAAATCAACTATTCCGCAAATTCCACACATACTAATTCAACTCCAATAATTGTTTATATAATGTCAGTAATCTTCTCGCTATACTGTCCAAAAACAGTCCTTTCCTTTCGATATCGCGCCTACCAGTGGTGCGGCCGCCGAATGCCAGAGCGGCCTGAATCCCCGCTGCCACATCCCGGGCTTCACTCGCAGTCACGAAACACCCATCGGTTTCCCCAACCACCTCGGAGACATTCCCCACATCCACGGACACCACCGGCAAGTTGCAGGCCATCGCCTCCTTCACCACATTGGGGGAACCCTCGTGAAAGGATGTGAGCACCAACGCATCCGCCGCATTATAATGATCCGTCAGCTCATGATGAGCCACGTCGAAGACCGGAAGCAAATCCACATCATCCCGCTTCAACGCCGAGACCGCCTTCCGGGCCAATTCATAATTCTTCTCCGGCCTATCGGGGTGACTCACGAAGACAACCACCTTGCGGGATGTCTCGATGCCCAACCGACGTCGCGCGTCTTCCATGGGGCCGGGCATAAACACATCGGGATCCACTCCATTGGGAATCACGCTCACCCGCGCCACTCCGTCGAGCAGGGATCGCAAGCGGGTGGATTTGGTGATGGACCAATCGTACCGGCGACGGGCGAAATAGCGGTTCAAGCGGGCCATCCAGCTTCCCAGACGGGTATAAGTTCCGCCGGTTCCTACCGACCCTACCAGATCGTCTCCCATAAACGACACCACCACTTTCTCCCGCCGCGCCGCCAACGACGCCACAATGCCGCAGAGGCCGTAATGGGCGTGCACAATATCCGCCGGATGTTCTTTCAAATACCGGCGCAACGAACCGATGGCCTGGATATATCCGGGCAACCCTTTTTTTTTTATGGGGAAACAATCGACAATCACTCCAAGAGCCAGGAGCGACTCCCGCTGGCTGGCGAGAAACGGGCTCATGCCGGCGGTTGAATAGTGCGGTTTATAAGAATAGACAAACAAGACGTTCATAATATCACGGTTCCACTATCTCAAAATACTTAAATTTTCCACTGGCTCCAGGCAACAATTTCTGAACGACCTCGATCCGGTGGGGAACTCCATACTCCTGCAATTCGAGGCCGATCAACCGGTGCGCCCCTTTCAAGTCGAAGCGGCTTTCGGTTTCGAATAAAAACGTCAGGCAACGGCCGTTCCAGATGACCCGGTGCTTGACGATGCCGCCGATACGGCGAAATAACGTGCCGCCCAATAAATTGAGAGGCTGAATGACTTTGCCGTTCTCCAGCCGGACGATATCAGCGGCGCGCCCGACAATTTTATTGAAATAACGATACTTGAA
Organism: Candidatus Aminicenantota bacterium; assembly: GCA_024644125.1. Classification (GTDB taxonomy): domain Bacteria; phylum Acidobacteriota; class Aminicenantia; order UBA2199; family UBA2199; genus JAHELQ01. The sequence goes on from JAHELQ010000111.1 coordinate 10,739, forward strand.
GGGCGCATCATCCGCCGCTTCACTCACCCCGTCTATCAAATCCCCCACTTCATAGCGGATCAGGGGCATCACACGGTTGTCCAGATCGGTCACCAGGATATCACGTCCTTCGGTCGAACCGCTATCGACGGCTTCTACAATCACATGGGGTTCCACGATAAAATACCTGTCTTGCCCGGCCGGACATACTGCGATTCCATTGATTTCACCGCAACCGTAACCATCGCTCACCGGTCCTAACACCTCTTCGATGACCTGCTTGTGCTCGGGAAGCAGATTCTCCGCAGTCGTGAACACATGCCGGGCGCGGGGCACGTCTATTTCGCGTTCCAGGCAATATCGGGCCAGAGAAAAGATCGCCGACGCGTAACCGTCGATGGAGACGGGACTGTACGATCGCAACATCCGCACGATACCCGGGTAGTTCTCAGGGTGGTTCAACTCGGTGGCGGCGATATTTTTTTGGTTGTGAAGCAGCCGTTTGATCCGAGAACCAAACGAATTCCAATGCCGGATCGAAGTGGGGTTCCCCCAAATATGCAGGGAGCGGACGCCGAAACGCCACCCGGACAATTCCCATCCGAACATACCCGCCGCCACACCGGCGCTAACGGCGTCGCGGTCCTGGCAATAGATGATGGGGATACCGGTGGTACCGCTGGAGCCGGATGTCTCGAACGCCATCTGCGCCTTCTCATCCGATTGCAATTGCTCAAAACGTTCCTGCACATTCTCCCTCGTCAACGGGGGAATCCGCTGCAAATCCTCGATGCTCTTGAATGAGTCGGGACTGAGACCATTCTCTTCCAACCGTTGCCGGTAAAACGGCACATGACGGTAGGCGTAATCCAATAAATCGACCGCCCGCCGAAGCTGGTGATCTTTTATTTGTTTGGGCCCCCATCCCAGCGTTTCACGGTAGAAGGAGAGATAGCGCCGTATGTGGGTCCTCCGCAAAAAGTCGTACGCTCCCAGGACAAATTCAGGTCTCACAATTGTATCCGCCGCGCCAATTCGATATTGGCCAATTGGGTCCATGTCAGGAAGCCGAATTCGTCGCGGGCGTCAGAGGCCCTGATTGCGTCCAGCCAGCGGGAGTTGTCGCGAACCCCTAAATATGATAAATCCGCCTCTTTGAAAAAATTCAGTAAAAAGTCTTTGTACCATTGCCCATAAGAAAAATTGGGAATCTTCCTGGTTTTGCCGCGCAACGTTTTATGCAATAAAAATTTTAACCCGCTTACCAGCGTCGACCGCGACATATCCAGCGGAGAATAGCCCTTGCCCAGATCCAGTCGCGCCAATTGGGGATCCAGGAGAGAGATGATCCGCGAGGAAAACAGGGGGCCCTGGCGGCGGGAAAAGTGTCCCAATCGCGCATAATCCTGTTTCCTCTCGTTCCTGATAAAAAAGCCGGTGGTCTTGAGAAGTTCCAGATAATCGGGATCCCAATACGGGCACAGACTC
>JAHELQ010000608.1 GCA_024644125.1 Candidatus Aminicenantota bacterium
TCAGCAAATGCAGCCCGGCAGCGTGGCGTACAACGAGACCCAATGCGTGACTATTGAAGGAGAGGTAGATCGACACAGGATCGAATCGACCTTCCGCCAGATGATCGATCGGCATGAAGCGTTGCGGACCTCCATTGTCCAGGTGGACGGCGTCGCGATGCAGGCGATTCATCCCTCCACCGAGGTTCCATTCCGGTTGGACCTCCTGGAAGAGGGCGATCTCTCTCCCGAAGAACTCATCAAATCCTATATCCTTCCCTTCGATCTGGCAAAACCCCCTTTTTTGCGTGCTGCTACGGCGTTCGTAGATGGAGTCGGCGCTGTCATGATCATCGATATGCATCACTCCATCACCGACGCGGTCTCGTTGCAAGTATTCATCGACGAGTTCGCCCTTCTTTACAACGGTCAATCGCTACCGCCTCTTCAATGCCGTTACCGCGATTTTGCCTGCTGGCAGCAGCAGCGGATTTTTAGCCCCGCGCTGAAAGCACAGCAGGAGTACTGGCTGGCGAAGTTCCAGGGGGATATTCCTGTGTTGAATCTTCCCGCCGATTACGCCCGCCCGGCGCTCCAGGATTACGAAGGGAGCTCAGTGAAAAAAACGATCCCCCGGCAGCAAACCGCATTGATCAAGACGCTGTCCGCGGATACCGGAGCTACAACCTTTATGGTTCTGTTGGCCGCCTATTACGTGTTTTTGGCCCGGACTTGCGGCCAGGACGATCTGGTGGTGGGTTTTCCGGTGGCGGGCCGTCCCCATGCCGAGTGCCAGGAGATGATCGGCATATTTGTCAACACATTGGCGCTGCGGCGCGACGTGAATCCCGAACAAAGCTTCGGCCGGTTGTTGGAATCAGTCAGGCAAGCGGCCATCGAAGCCTTCGAAAACCAGGATTTCCAATTCGAAGAATTGGTAGAACTATTGGATGTCAAACGGGATCCGTCGCGAAACCCCCTCTTTGACACCTATTTTGTCTTCGAGCGGGTGGGACGCCGTGAAGTGCGCGCCGGCGATACGGTCTTCACCTCCCTGGAATTGAATTCGCGGGTCTCGAAATTCGATCTGGTCTTCAATGTGTTTGAAGAAGAGGATAATCTTCATCTCACCCTCGAATACGCGGTTAAATTATTCAAACCTGAAACCGCCGAGCGGATGCTCAATCATTTTATGGAAATTCTGAGGCAGGTAATCGCGGATCCCGCCCAGAAACCATCGGACATCGATTTTTTGACAGCCGCTGAAAAAGATGTCATTTTGCGCCTTTTTAACGCCAATCGCGCTGACTTTCCTTGCGACCGCACTGTTTGGGACTTGATTGGGGCGCAGTCTGAACGCAACGGCAACCGGTTGGCGATGGTGTGCCAGGACCGGCAGGTCACCTACGGCGAATTGGCGCGCGGAGTTCAGTCTCTATCCGTATGGTACATCGAGAACGGTATGAAAGCCGGCCAATTGCTGGGAATCTTACTGGATCGCTCTATTGAAATGGCAATGGCCATTCTGGCCGCCTGGAATATTGGAGTCGCCTATATTCCTCTCGATCCCCGCCATCCGGTGAACCGGATTATGGAGGTGACGGACGACGCCGACTGCCGCATCCTGGTGTCTGTGGATCGTCTGGCGACGGATGAGTTGCTGGAAAAGTATAAAGGAACCGTTTTGCAATTGAAGCCGGAGATATTCCAGCGGGATGCTTGCCGGGATACTTATGCGGTCGATGTCCATTCCACGGCCTATGTGTTCTACACCTCCGGGTCCACCGGCAAGCCCAAAGGAGCGATGGTGGAACACATCGGTATGACCAATCATATGTTCGCTAAAATCGACGATCTGGGCATCGGCGAAGATGCCATCGTGGCCCAGAATGCCTCGCACACCTTCGATATCTCCATCTGGCAATTTTTTGTGGCATTGATAAAAGGCGGCCGGACCGTGATTTATCCCAATCATCTGGTGTTGGATCCGGATAATTTGCTGAAGCGGGTGGAAGATCATGGCATTACGATATTGGAGGTGGTTCCCTCGTATCTATCGGTGATGCTGGACACATTGGGGGACAGGCCCCGAAGGTTTAGCCGCCTGGGCTATCTGATGGTGACCGGCGAAGTGGTCAAACCGAATCTTGTGCAGCGTTGGTTTGCACGCTATCCCCATATCAAGATGGTCAACGCCTATGGACCCACCGAGGCGGCGGACGATATCACCCATTATGTGATGGACCGCCCGGTGGCAGGGGAGCGGGTTCCGGTGGGCAAACCGGTTCAGAATATGACAATCTATATTGTGGATTCCCGCCACCGTTTGTGCCCCATTGGCGTCAAAGGCGAGATCTGGGTCTCTGGGATCGGCGTCGGGCGCGGTTATGTCAATGACCATGACAAGACCATGAAGGTATTTGATAGCGATCCCTTCTCGGACGAACCGGGCATCCGTCTCTACAAAACCGGGGATTTGGGGCGTTGGTTACCCGACGGCGCCATCGATTTCTTCGGCCGCAAAGACTACCAGGTCAAGATTCGCGGTTTCCGCATCGAATTGGGGGAGATCGAGAACCGGCTCCTGAATCTGGGATTGGCGCGGGAAGCAACCGTTATCGACCGCGAAGACGAGAAAGGGGAGAAGATGCTCTGCGCCTATGTGGTGCCGAGGGATTCCCTAACTCCGGCGGACATCCGGCAACGGCTCAAGCAGGTGTTGCCCGACTATATGGTGCCCGCCACCGTGACTGTCATGGACGTTCTGCCTCTCAATGACAATGGAAAAATCGACCGCAAGGCGTTGCCGGATCCCAGGCAGGACGAAGCGGCGGATACAGTGGCGTATGTGACCGCGGCTCAATTGGAAGATATCCTGCAAAAACCCGAAGCCCGCATCGTAAAAACCGGCGACCGCGCCGAAGTCGTCATCGAAGAGAAATCTATTTCTTCCGAAGATAAAGATAAAATTTTGAATGTTTTTAATGACACCCAGACTCCCTATCCCCAGGACAAAACTATTGTGGAATTATTCAGGGCGCAGGCGCGTAAAACCCCGGACCGCGTGGCCCTGGCGTTTGAAGAGCGCCAGCTCAGTTATCGTGAGTTGGATGTCCGCACCGACAGTTTTGCAGCCCTGATTCGCAATGCGGGCGGAGGCGCCGGGGCGTTTGTGGGATTGTTGGCTGACCGTTCGTTGGAATTGGTGATGGGAGTTTACGCCATTCTCAAGTCCGGCGCCGCTTATGTTCCCCTGTCTTTCCAATTT
>JAHELQ010000112.1 GCA_024644125.1 Candidatus Aminicenantota bacterium
CTCCCAGGTAAGACGGTCCACACCTACTTTCCCTGCCAATTTTCTCGCTTTTTTCATTTGCCGGCGAGAGTCGTTCCAATTGAAGAGAATATACCGCCAATTGACGAACGGTACTTCGCGACCCAGGCGATTCCGCTCTTCCACAAAATAGGCCATCAATTCCATCACTCTGGAGAAGTTGCCGTTCACCCGGTATTTCTCATAGGTTTCCTGGTCGGTTCCGTCCACAGAGAAGGTGATCTCGTCCAGGCCGGAAGCGACGAGACGGTGGATTTTCTCCCGGTCCAACATCAAACCGTTGGTGCTGACGTAGAGAAATATATGCGGGTAATCCCGCTTGATGATCTCGATCATCTCTACCGCGCGGGGATGAACGAAGGGATCTCCGTAGTTGAAGAAATCCAGCCGTATCAATCGCGGCCCGATCTGTCGCATCAATGATTCAAATTGATCGAAGGGGAATTGCGCTCTGCCGCGGGTCTTGACGATGCCCGAATCGTGATTGCACACCGCTTTGAAACACGATAAATTGCACAGCACGGTGGGTTCGAAAAAGATTCGCGGAAGAATCTCCATGTGAACCGGTTGGGCGGGCACAGGCTCATCCTCTCCGAGCATGCGCTTCAGCCCGCAAGGTTCACAAAAGGAACTGTACCCGCTATTTAAATCTTCTCTTATTTTTTTAACTTTATCGGAATTCCATATTTCGAGAATATCTCGTTCTTCAAGGTTGCCCAGCGGCCGCTCTCCATAGGGATCGGCGCAGCCGCAGACAACCTTGCCGTCGCTCAACACCACCAGGATGTTGAAGATCCAGGGACAGGTGAATCGTTTCATTTGAGCGAAAACTTCCGGGTTACCTGCAATGTCTGGCCGCCGATGCGGTCTTCGACTATCAGTTTCATCCGGTACTCCCCCGCCGCCATTGACAAATCCGTATAAAACATCCCGTAGGGACTTTCGGCGATGTTGTCCTGCAATTTGCCACGGCCATTTTCATTCAATAGGTTTTTCTGGTCGAGAACGGTTTCGCCTTTCGAATTGGTCACCGTCATATGAATATCGAACCAATGCTCGCCATTGTTTCCAGGTACAAAGGTACCGACGTTTAGCAGTACGAGATGTACTATCTCGCCCCGCATAAAAACTGGATTATCGAGCCGTTGCAAACTCCCATCCTCATTCTTGCGGGCGAACACCGCTTCGGAGAAGGATAATTTGGTATTCAAATTGAAGGATTTGACAACTTTCAGAATGCCTCCTCCCACCAGATCCCGTATCACGACTGTCATCTCATATTTCCCGGCTTTCAAGCCTACATGACTTGTAAAAATACCGGTTAGCGACGGCGCGATGCCGCCTTCGAGAAATATATGCCCCTCCTCGCCCAGTAGTCCCGGTGAAGTCAACACCACCTGGCCGGCCGGGTCCTTGACAAAGAGATCCAGGTCGAACCGGTGTTTGCCGTCGGTTCCCTGGACAAAACGCCCGACTTCGAGTAGAACCAGATAAACTTTTTCTCCTCTCTGAAAATCGGCGTTCTGCGCATGAACCATGCGACCGCCCTGTCCTTCCCTGGCGAACATGGCTTCTTTATATGCAAGTTCACTGGCGTTGGCAACAGCCGTTCCCATCAACGCCAGAAACGACACCGCCAAAAGTGTTACCAATGTTTTCCCAAACTTCATTCGAGCCTCCTAAATAATTGTTTAATAACATTATCAGAAAAGAGGGGCAATTTCAAGAAAGCATTTTGAATATATGAAGGAAAATGAATTTCCTCTCTTTTGGAATAAATCCCGGAATCCTACCCTTCAACGCTCAAATTAACTTGATTTTTTTGGGAAAATGGTATATTTTGAGGGTGTGAAATTTCAAGTAAATCTCCCAAATGTTCTTAGCTCGCTTCGCATTGTGATGGCGCCGGTCATATTTGTTTTTATCTGGAATATTTCAGACGAGCTTTATCCCTTGTTGCTGATTTTTTATGTAACCACTGTATTGCTTGATTTTTTCGACGGCTATCTGGCCAGGAAATTATCCCAGGAGACCGAGCTTGGAAAAATTTTGGACCCGGTAGCGGATAAATTTCTCACTGTTTTTTTGGTCATCGCTCTGATTTGCAAGGCGGATTTTCCCCTCTGGTTGGCTTTGACAGTCTTTACAAGGGATTTTATCATTCTATTGGCAAGCATGATGGTATACAAAGAGAGACGCCAGGTACAACCCTCGGTGGTCATTGGGAAGGTTACGTTTTTTATGTTGACCTTCCTGTTATTCATATATATTATCGATCTCAAACAAACGATCGATCTGGAAGTGTTGAAGCACTTCTTCTCGGTTTCTACTTTTACTTTTTTATTGTGGTCATTTTACGAATATTTTAAAATTTACGAGAGGGCAAAAGATGGAAGCTAAAAGGGAGATATTAATCGTTGAAGACGAAGAGGAAACCCGGGAACTTCTGGCTTCGTTCTTCAGGGAAAACAATTATGATATACGTGAAGCGGATAACGGAACGGACGCATTACATTTATTGACGGAAAAGGTCCCCGATCTCGTGATTACAGACCTTTTGCTACCCGGTGAACATGGAGTCGATCTGGTACGCAAAATCAAAGATAGATATTTTATCCCGGTCATCATTATCTCAGGTATATATAGAGCGGAAGAAGTGCGAGACGTCATCGAAAATTACTTCGTGGAAGGCTTTTTCGAAAAGCCGGTAAACGTCATGACCTTGTTGCGCAAAGTGAATGTCATCTTGAATGACTGATCCCTATTTCACCTTCAATACATTTCTTCGACAGAAGTTCGATAATCAGAAAGTACGAAAAATTCCGATAAACGCCGGGTTTTCCTGCCCCAACAAAGACGGCACAATCTCTACGGAGGGCTGTATATTCTGCGATCACTATGGATCCGGCCCCATCAACACATTCACGATGCCTATCGAAGATCAAATCAAGCAGTTCATCCATGGGCATCGGGGAATGAAGTATCTCGCTTATTACCAGGCACACTGCAACACGCACGCCTCTTTGCGGGTGTTGGAACAAAAATACGAGATTATCTTCTCCTTCGAAGATATTGTAGGCTTGTCAATCGGCACGAGACCGGATTCCATTGGGGACGAGGTTTATCCGTTGCTCGATAAGCTGAATCGCAGGATATATTTGATGGTGGAGCTGGGGCTTCAATCAATTCACCAAAAGAGCCTCACCTTCTTGAAGCGCAATCACTCTTATGACGAGTTTCTGGATACGTTTCAGAAATTGCGGAGCCGGGGCATCGATGTGGTGGTACATTTGATCGTCGGCATCCCCGGAGAAACGAAGCGAGAGATGTTCGATACAGTCCAGGAAATGAACCGTCTCAAACCGGCGGGGGTGAAATTCCACCTTTTTCATGTATTAAGAGATACGCCATTATCCGACATGTACCGCCGGCAGGAATTCAAATTGCTGGAAAAAGATGAATATATCGACATCATCGTCTCACTATTGGAGCGCCTATCGCCGGACATCGTGATCCACAGGCTAACCGGCGAGCGTGACCGGGAAATCTTCGAAGCTCCAAATTGGGCGTTGGATAAGATGGATACAATCCAATCGATTCGCGACCGGATGAGGGATTTGGATACATATCAAGGAAAAATGGCGATGTAGGGAGCGTTGAGTCGTTACCCCCTACATCGTGACGAGTTTCTGATTACGGAAAAAGAGTTATTAAAAAATATTTAATAAGAATCTATTTTTTCAACTCAATTGTTCCAGAAATAGTTTTTATCGTGATTTTTGGGCTTCCACCGCCGGTGGAAAATGATTTGACCTCGAACGGGTGCCCATGCTGTTCTTTTTCCTCTGCTTTTTGAAATTGCACCGGCGCCGAGATATCCCCGCTTTTTTTCCTGGTGGTAAATTCATACTGCCCTTTAAGCGGTTTTCCGTTATAGTCCAGCACAATGTTTCCTGAAACGGAGATTAGCGTCAAATTGTGTTCGGCTGTTTCTTTGAGCGTGATCTGAATTTCTCCGGAGGCTGTTTTAAAAACGCTGTCGCCTTTGACAGCCAAATTTCCCAATTCGATTTCCCCACTGGCGGTTTTTACAGTGACGCCGCCAGTCAATTCGCCGAGCTCGATATCGCCGGAGGCTGTCTTAAACTCCATCGTCCCGATCAAGTTCTCGCCCTCGATATCCCCGCTAGCGGTAGAGACTGAAATATCGCCGGAGATGTTTTTAAGTTCCAGATCTCCGGAGGCGGTGGAAACAGTCGTATTACCCTTGATATCACCGCATTCCAGATCGCCGGAAGCTGATTTGAAGGTCACGTCGCCGCTCAATCCTTTGATATCTAAATCACCGGATGCAGACGATACACCGATCGAGGTCTTCACCGGCACAGACAAAACCCATTTGGAATCGCCGGATACCGAACCTTTGAATTTTTCCCTCAATGTCAGAATTCCATCTTTCTCTTCTACTTCCACTTCGTATTTTTCCGGCGGATACGTGTAGATTGCCGAGAGGGTAATCTCTTTCTCATTTCCAGCTCGCACGAGACAATCTCCGCTCACCAACGCCAATTTCACGGATTTGCTGACCGCGAACGTTTTGTTGATTTCATGCTTCTCTCCGGCATAGGCGCCGACCAAAAAAATACTTAATACAAACACTAAAAAAAGAGTAATTTTTTTTGATACTCCCATTTGATACTCCTTAAACGATTATTTATTCTTTTTTATGCTTATTTTTCCCAACTTTGTTTTCAATTTGATTGTGTTCTTCCCGGTACCGGTTTTGCCGGTGGCGATAATCCGTTTCACCTGCTTTCCATTATCTGTTTGCCAGGCTTCGGGTATCTGACGGTCGAGAGGAAAATCGCTAACGATCGCGTCTTCTTCGTTCTGTCCTTTTTGCATCACAACTTCCACTTCGATGGCCATCGACAATTTTTCGGGAACCGATAGATATATATCTCCGGACATCGTTTCCAGATTTACGTTCCGCTGGCCTTTTCCAGGATCGCCCACCATGGCAACGTGAATCGTTCCTCCCATGGTGGTGGCTTTAATCCAGCCATCCAATTCTTCCACATCGATACTTCCACCCATGGTTTTGGCGTCAACAAATTTGGCGGCGGATTTTATGGATATCTTGCCGCCCATGGTGTGCAGAACGGCGCCGTTGGGCGCGTGATTCACAATGATCGCTCCTCCCATGGTTTTCATGCGGATGGGTTCGCCATTGGAGTTTCCGCTTTGTGTTTTCACATTTTTGTAAACGACGTTTCCTCCCATGGATGAGCCTTTGATATCGCCCACCACATTTTCGACCAATACCCGGCCGCCCATAGTGGACAATGTTCCGCCTATTTGTGAATCGGTCAGAGTGATAGCTCCGCCCATGGTTTTCATGTCGATCGTCCCCTTCAGATTGCGCAGTTTCAGTTCCCCGCCCAGAGTTTTACCGCCTATCGTCCCTTCGACATTTTCTACATGAATGGGGCCCCCCTGGCTTTTGATCTTTATATCAAATACCCGCGGGACATACACTTTCAACAAACGGGATTTATCGAGAGAGTCTTCTCTCTTGCCGCCCCATCTAACCTTGAGTTCCAGCTCATCGCCACCTTCTTTCCATTCCAGTTTCCATTCCTTTTCTCCAATACACTTCACTAACTTTTGATCCCAACCTGTCACCTCGAGGGTCCCTCCGGATTTCAAATCGATAGTCAACCCCTTCTCGCCCGAGATTTTGAACTCGTTTCCTGGCGGCTCGGCGGCAAATCCCCAAAACACTAAAAACACTAAAATCAAACACAACACGATAATCTTTTTCATCGGTACCTCCTGTCGAAATTTTCTCGCCGACAGGACAATGATACGATGGTTTGGAAGTTAAAATCGTCCGAAATTGAAATGTAGAACGTTTATTTTTTACGGAAATCGGAGGGAGTGCTTCCGGTGAATTTCTTGAAAGCGGTATTGAATACGGATTTTGAATAGAATCCGGACTCGTATGCTATATCCAGAATTGTTTTTTGATTTTCCCCTTCATCCAATAATTTGTTTTTCGCATATTCGATCCGGTAGTGATTGATAAAATCGCTGAACCGTTGCTGCAGAGAATCGTTGATGATCTGGGACAGATAATTGGGGTGTACATACAACCTCTCCGCCAATTTTTTCAATGTCAAATCCGGCGCCAGGTAGATCTGTTCCTTCTCCATCAAATCCAGTAATTTTTTTTCTATATCCAGAGCGCGCTCTTCGGTCAAAGCCGAGGTGCTATATTTTTTATCTTTCAGCTCCGGCACATTCGACGGCTCCTTCCGCCGGAAGCGATAAAACAGAATACCCGCAGCCAGCGTTGCCAGAAGAAGTAAAATGGGAATAATGGGAAATCCTGAGCCGATCTTGAACTCGACCGAGGCTCCTTCGTCATTCCAGACTCCGTCGCTATTTGCGGCCAGAACCCGGAAGCGGTACGAGCCAGCTTCGAGATTGATATACATGGCTGCTCGCGGTTGTTCTGAAGGTAGAAGAGTCCAATCGTCATCAAATCCTTCGAGTTTGTATTTAAATTGAGCCTTGCGGGGCGACTGGAAATTGATAGCGGTGAAGTAGAATTCGATGACGCTTGTATTGGCGGGAATGACGAGAGAATCTCGATCTGTGACTGACCGGTTGTCCGCGAGAATTTCTTCCACCATTACTTTAGGGGCGGTGTCATCGATGGCCAACTGCGTAGGATCGAAGACGGCGATCCCCCTGACAGTTGGAAACAACAAGCGCCCGGATGTAGACATGCCAGATGAAGGGCCAACTCCGCCGCTGCATTGCCGGCTGGGCATACCGTCGGATTCATCGAGACTGTAGCAACGGACCATCTTCCTCTCGCCGGCGATCACCTCTTCGAGGTCGGCGTAAGGGACGAAGAAGACCCCCTGGTTGGAGGACATCCAAAGTCGCCCGAACGAATCTTTCTCGATGCTGAAGATAAAATGATCTCGAAGCCCATCTGCTTTGGTGAAGCGATGGATTGTTCCATCTTTGATTGCCAACAATCCGTCGCCATTCGTCCCCACCCACTTGACAGCTAACTCGTCTTCGAAAAACGACATAACATCGGTATTGAGAACACCCGATTCGTTTTCGTATTGAACGAAACGGAGATTCCGGGAATAAAATAGGCCATAGTCCGAACCGATCCAGAGTTCCCCCTTCGAGTCCTCTTCGATGAATCTGATGTCTTGATCCGGCAGCACGAGTTCATCCTTCGCTTCCAGCGATTCTCCGGGATTGAAGCCGACAATCCCTCGACTGGTACCGATCCATATGGCTTTATGTGAATCTCTAAAAATAGTGTTCACTGAATAGGGCTGCGATCCCCTGCAAGGCCTGAAGGAAGAGATCGTCCGGTCGTTTTTTATAATATTGACAACCCCGGAGCCGGTGCCTGCCCAAACGGTTCCCGCCGACTCCTCGAAAAGCGCTCTAACATCGCTTCCTTCAAATCCCCCGCCGGTTGTAAACCTCTGGATAACTTCTCCTTGTTTCAACTTCAAGAGCCCCCCCTTCCGGGTACCGGCCCAGCAGAAGCCGTTAGCGTCCAGAAGCACCGAATTGATTAGCCGCTCGTTCGACTCTTGCTGCGCCGGCCAGACAGCCAATTTCTTATGGTTGACGCGGAAGAGCCCGTCGGTGAATGTCCCCAGCCAGAAGCCTCCCTCGCTGTCTTCCAGAAGCGAATAAATATAATGATCCTGCAATTGTTCGACTACAGGTTCCACTTTCAAATCGAATGTAGTGACGGAGAAGAAACCGTTACCGTCGGTTCCAGCCCATAGCTTACCGGAATGAGAAAGAAGCAGCGATCGTAGTCCAGTAATTGGATGATCCTGATCATCCAATTTTGCCAGAACACCATCACGCAACGCGAACAATCCTTTGTCTGTCCCAATCCACGAGGTACCTCTCCCATCGGCGCGAATAACTGTAACCGAATGATGGGTGCACGATTCGAGGTACTCGGGTATTTCGAATTTGTCGCGAGAAAATTTCGCCAGTCCATTGGTCAGGGTCCCTACCAGCAACGCGCCATCCGGAGCCAGTCCCAGGGCTTGAATAATATTCGCCGGAAGTCCCTGCTCGATCGAGAAGATTTCGATATTTTCTCCCCGTAACCGGTTGAGCCCGTTTAACGTACCGATCCACACACTTCCATCAGTGTCCTGGTACAGAGACGTTACTCCGGGGTGCGAGAGACCTTCGGATGTTGAAATGGAAGACCAACCGCTTTTTTCGCAACGCAACACCCCGCCGCCGTCACAACCAGCCCACAAAGTTCCATTTCGATCTACGAGCAAAGCGGTCACTTTATCCGACCTCATGGCCGGCGTGTTCCAATGGCTGAATATCTTGAACTTCACTCCGTCAAAACGGGCCAAACCCGCGTTCGTCCCCAACCAGAGATAGCCCTCGCTTCCTTGAACCATCGCCAGAATCGAATCCTGCGGCAGTCCGTCCGGTGTTTTCCATGACTGGAGCAAATAATCATCGGCGTAAATACCGGATGAAAAAGATATCAATACTAAAAAGAATGCCTTGTAAATCTTATTTATTATATTTTGCATATGACTCTGTTCACCAAACTGGATTCTAACACAAACCTGAGAACAAAATCCAATGAGGTGAACCGGAGAGATGCCGGATGAACAAGATCATCATCGAGCCGATCACCAGTGCTCCGCTTCTTTCTACGAGGAAAAATCGGCCTCTGGATGGTTAAAATTTTGGATTAAAGAATAGAATGAAAAAAAAGCCCACGGGGCGGGCAGTCCCCGTGGGCATGCAAAAATCACAAAGAGAACTTAAATGGTATCTGAAGTCTCTACATTGAGAGACGGGTTATACGTCATTGTGGGATGGGTGACATTGGTAACGGTGATGGTGTAGGTACCTGTCCCCCAGGTGTTTCCCGAATTAAAAACGACGTTACCACTGGTATTTGTCACGCCGCTACTTGTCCCGCTCACAGAACCGCTCCACTGAATATAGACTGTCGCGTTGGGAACGACGGCTCCATTGGTGTCTTTTATGTTGATGGTGGCTCTGCAATATTTTAAAATCCAGAAATAGGTCCGGACCTCCATGCTGATATTGTTGACATAGATGAATACTTCGGTGGGTTGCGGATTTGTTGTGAATGTATTGTCCCCCGATTCGGAATTGTTGCTGGACGGATCGGTGGAAGAGACTTTGAAGTGGTACAGGGTGTCGGGAGACAAATTGCTAAGTGCGACTGAATGGGACGTCGCGTAAGCGCCGTTGGAAGCCGAGCTGCCATAACCTGTCGTTGTGCCGTAAAATACAGTGCTGTCCGAGGGTTCGTCGGTGGTCCAGGTGATACGGGCGCTGTTATGTGTTATGTCCACCGCCTGGATGTTGGAGATAACCGGCGGAGTTGTATCCGGAGGGCTACCGCCCAACGCTTCATTCACCGCGGCATACGCATCGACGAGCCCATTACCGAAATATTGATCCCAACCGGGATTACCCAGGTCTTGAGCTGTGGTTTCAAGGATGTCGCGAATTCCGGAATTGGTGAGTGCCATATCCGCCGATTTCACTAAAGCCGCCGTTCCAGCCACATGTGGCGTCGCCATCGAAGTGCCGGTATAAAAATAATAACCGTCCCCGGATGCGCCGAAGGTATTCTGCAAAACACCATCCATGTATCCGTCCCCATTGTAATCATTGCCGTCGCCTCCAGGCGCGCAAATATCAATGGTGGAACCATAGTTGGAATAACCTGCCAATTGATCTAGATAATTTGTGGCGCTCACCGACACGCTATTGGGATAGGCGGCGGGATAACGAGGGCTACTGGTACTGTCGTTTCCAGCGGCGCACACAACTAGCACACCATTATTCCAGGCGTAATTCACCGCGTCGCGGAGCACCTGCAGATCTGTGGTTCCGCTAAGGCTCATATTGATGATATGCGCGCCATGGTCTACCGCATAATAAATTCCATCCGCGATTTGGTCGTAACTACCCGATCCCTGGGAATTTAGAACTTTCACCGGCATGATGGTGCAACCATAAGCGACGCCGGTAACGCCGATACCGTTATTGGTCGATTGGGCCACAGTTCCGCATACGTGCGACCCATGCCCCTCATCGTCTGTGGGATCATTGTCGTTATTGATAAAATCATAGCCTGGCATGAAATTTGTCTGTGCCAGATCGGCGAGACTCTGTTTCACGCCGGTGTCATTGATTGCGACGATCGCTCCTGCGCCAGTGGACAGGGGCCAGGCATCTTCCATTCCGATCCGCGTCATATGCCATTGATATGGACTGTAATAAGGGTCGTTAGGCACCCAACAAGCATAGGCGTAAGCGTTTTGTTCCGCATATAAAATTCCGCTTTCTTTTTCAAGTTTCTTTATGACGTTATATGGATCGCTGTGCTTGTACACAGAAAATTTTCCATTTTTTTTACTTTCTTTTTTTAAAATGAGATCGTACTTATTGGCGACATTTTTTTTCAACGACTCATCCGCTTGTGGATGAAACGCTACAATAACCTCATCAACCACCAGAACCGGTTCGTCAGAGCTCTGGTATGTTGCTTTTTTATCCAGGCCCGACGCCCAGATCAATGAGAACCCGATGAGAATCGTGAAGATGATAATAATCTTTTTCATCTATAACCTCCCTTTTTATTTAATACTCCCCGGGAAATACCGATTAATGTCTCACCGGCTGAAGAAATTAAAAAACGTATCCTCATTTTCGGATATTGAGAAAATATCATTCCATCAGTTCCCTTTTACTCTCTAAAAGTAATATAAACTAAAATAATATTTTTTCAAATTTATGCTAGATTTTCTATGTTTTTTTTACCAATTTATTGTGATTTTAACGCAGCTAAGCTATCATAAAATTCTGGAGGACAAATATGAAAAAAATATTTGGAATGGCACTACTGGTTTTATGTATCATAACCAGTTTAAACGCGATTGCCCCAAAAAAGGAACCCCAAACATTCGATTCAAAAATATTCACCGGTCTAAAATTCAGATCCATCGGCCCCGCATTCACTTCTGGACGGATTGCCGACTTCGCTGTAAATTCCCGCAACGCAAAAGAGTACTATGTGGGTGTTGCCAGTGGAAATATCTGGAAAACTCTGAATTCTGGAATCACCTGGCAACCGGTCTTTGAAAATTACGGTTCGTATTCTATCGGTTGTTTGGCTATGGACCCCGGCAATCCCAATGTCGTTTGGGCGGGAACCGGAGAAAACAACCACCAACGGTCGGTCAGTTACGGAGATGGGATCTATAAAACGGAGGACGGCGGCAAGACCTGGAAAAACATGGGACTTCAGCAGGCCCGTCATATCGGTAAAATCATTGTCAATCCAATAAATCCCGATATCGTTTATGCGGCGGCCGAGGGATCCCTCTGGGGACCCGGCGGCGACAGGGGGCTTTATAAAACCACTGACGGCGGAGCCAGTTGGAAGCTCATTCTCAATATAAGTGAAAACACCGGAATTAATGAAATTGTGATGGATCCGCGAAATCCCGATCTTCTATACGCGGCTTCAGAGCAACGGCGGCGGCATGTTCATACCAAGATCGGCGGAGGACCGGAAACGGCTATTTACAAAACCACCGACGGCGGGAAAAATTGGAAAAAGCTGACAAACGGATTACCCAAAACCCATATGGGCGGGATTGGCCTGGCAATATCGGCTGTCAACCCTGACGTGGTTTACTCTATTATCGAAGCTGCCGATAATAAGGGCGGATTTTTCCGCTCCACCGACAGAGGCGAATCATGGGTAAAAATGAGTTCACATACCAGCTCCGGACAATACTACAACGAAATTTACTGCGACCCCAGAGATGTCGATAAAGTCTATTCAGTCGAAACCGTCACCCATTTCACTGAAGATGGAGGAAAAACCTTCAAGAAACTCGGTTTAAAAAACCGCCACGTCGATGATCATGCATTGTGGATCGATCCGGCTGACACAGAGCATCTACTCATCGGCGGCGACGGTGGAATCTACGAAACCTACGACAGCGGCGAGAACTGGCTTCACAAACCAAATCTACCTGTGACTCAGTTTTACCGGGTGGCGCTGGATAATTC
>JAHELQ010000609.1 GCA_024644125.1 Candidatus Aminicenantota bacterium
TTGTGCATCGGGAGGCCGTGGCTTGTGGGCGGATTGAGTTGCAGCCGGAGACGGTGCGATTGATACGGGAAAATTCGGTGAAGAAGGGCGATGTGCTGTCTGTGGCTCGGATCGCCGCCATCATGGGGGGGAAGAAGACGTCGGAGTTGATTCCTCTCTGTCACAATATTCCTATCAATAGCATCGATGTGTCGTTCGCGGTGGGGGAGGATTTTGTGGATATCACGGCCCGCGCGGTGTGTGACGCCCGGACTGGAATCGAGATGGAGGCGCTTGCCGCCGTGTCTGTGGCGGCTTTGACCATCTACGATATGTGCAAGGCCGTTGACAAGACCATGCGGATCACAGGGATTCATTTAAAGGAGAAAACGAAACATGACCTCGGCTAATGAATTGAAAATCGCCGTGATCACTATTTCCGACCGGGCGTTCCGGGGTGAATACGACGACCTTTCGGGACCGAAAATTAAAGAGATAATCAATGGGAGCGAACTGGTCGCAGATGTGTCGGTGCAGGTTGTGCCGGATGAGGCGGATATGATTCGGGACGCTCTTTTAGACAAGGTGAGCGAAGGTTTCGATTATGTTTTCACCACCGGCGGTACCGGGATCTCGCCGCGGGATGTCACGCCGGAAGTGACGGCGGGAATCTGCGACCGGGAACTTCCGGGAATCGCTGAAGTGTTGAGATTGGAATCATATAAAGAGACGCCGTTTGCAATGTTTTCCCGCGGGTATAGCGGCGTGAAGGGGCAAACCATCATCGTGAACTTCCCGGGGTCAGTAAAAGCCGTGACATTGTGCGTCCGGTTGATGTTGCCCGTTGTCGCCCATGGGGTAAAGATGCTGCGGGGCGAGGGGCATTGAGAGGGCAAATCGAATGGAGAAGGATATGGAATTTATTGTCGAATCTGTAAATATTTCTGAATCCAAAGGGGTGCAAAAGCGCCCGGTGGAACAAATTGAATTGATAATCGGCCATGGGATCAGAGGCGATGCTCACGCGGGAACCTGGCATCGGCAGGTGTCGTTTTTGGCCGGCGAAGCTGTGGATAGGATGAAAGAGATCCTGAAGAACGGTGGTTCGGAGTTGGTGCTCGATCATGGGGCGTTTGCTGAGAATATCGTAACCCGCGGAGTGAATTGGAAAACAACGCGGCCCGGCGACCGGATAGAAGTGAATGATGTGTTGCTGGAGATCACCCAGATCGGCAAGGAGTGTCACAGCGGTTGCGCTATTTCGGTGGCGGCGGGCGATTGCATCATGCCGAAGGAAGGGGTTTTCGCAAAAGTTCTTCAGGAGGGAGTGATCCGTCCCGGCGACCGCGGGCGTTATATCCCCGCCGGCGATATGGGAGGTTTGGAATGAAAACGATCGGATTGATGGGAGGGATGACGTGCGAATCGTCCCTTGAGTATTACCGCTTGATCAATCTTGGCGTTCGCGAACGGTTGGGCGGCGTACATTCGGCGCGGAGTGTCATGGTCTCGGTTGATTTTGCGGATATTGACAAGGCGTTGCGGCTGGCGAAATGGGATACGATCACCGACATCGTACAGAGAGCGGCCCTCGATATTCAGCGGGGCGGCGCCGATTTTTTGGTGATCTGTACCAATACTATCCACAAACTGGCCGAGCGCGTCGAGGATGTGATCGATATACCGATTCTCCATATCGCTGACATGGTGGCTGAGGCAATCAAGGCAATGGGGTATCGTAGCGCCGGTTTGTTGGGCACCGCCTTTACTATGGAAGAGGAGTTTTATCGGGGACGTTTGCAGGAGAAGCACGGGCTCGAGGTGGTGATTCCCGATGATACCGATCGGAAAATCATCAATCGTGTGATTTACGATGAGTTATCCACCGGAATGTTGAACGACGACTCGAGGCGTGAATACCAGCGGATTATCGGCAAACTTCATCAACGAGGGGCCGAGGGAGTGATTCTCGGCTGTACCGAGATCGGTCTCCTGGTCAAGCCCGGAGATAGCCCTGTTCCGTTGTTCGATAGCACTGTGTTACACGCGGCCGCCGCTGTGGAGTACGCGCTTCGGGACTGAAACTGCCGGCCGCCGTTGCCTGGAACTTTTACCAATGGTATAATAGGAGACAGGTTTGCTCCTATGGCTTTGAAAATTGGAAATTTAGACATAAAATACCCGGCGGTATTATCGCCGATGGCGGCATTGACCGACATTGTGTATCGCCGTCTTCTGGATGAGATCGGCGGCGTCGGATTTATGGTGAGCGAGATGATCTCGGCGGAAGGAATCCGCCGGGGCAATCGCAAGACAGTCGAGATGATGCGGTCGTTCGACTTTAAATCGCCTCAGTTTTTGCAATTGTTCGGTCCGGAACCCGACGCGATGGCGGATGCGGCGCGGTTTGTGGAGAATGAAACGTCTTTTAGCGGCATTGATATCAACATGGGGTGTCCGGCCACAAAAGTGGTGAAGCGCGACGCGGGGTCGGCGTTGTTGAAGAATCCCGGTCAGATCGCCCGGATTGTCAGGGCGGTGCGCAACAATACATCGCTTCCATTGACAGTAAAAATTCGCCTGGGTTTTACAAAGGTGAATGTGCTGGAGGTGGTCGATGTATTGGAAAGCGAAGGGATCGATGCGTTGACTATCCATTTCCGCCTCAGGGCCGAACGTTATGATGTCCCCGCCAATTGGGGTTATGCCGCGGAAATCAAGAATAGATTTTCTTCTCCGTTGATTGGGAACGGGGATATTTTTTCCGCCGCCCAGGCGCTGGAGAAACTCGATGTGGTGGATGGGGTGATGGTTGGTCGAGGAGCGATCGAGGATCCGCTCATTTTCCATAAAATCGCCGGCATTTCCCCTGTTCCAGGGATGACCGAGATTATCAAACGGTTGATGGAATTGATTGTGGAATATTATCCCGAAAAATTCTGGTTATTGCGTTTGAAAGCTTATACCCGTTTTATTGTGGCCAAACGTCCGAACGCCAAAAAAATACGCCAAAAAATATATACTGCGACTGACTTTTCCGATGCCCGAAATTATTTCTTGCAATTGTTAAGCGAAAATGAACATTGTTGAAATTATTCTTTCATTTTTTTTTTAGCTATTGTATAATTTTTTATTAAAGTTTCATAGCGCTGGAAATATTTCGATTTGTCTTCCAGTGTTTGTCACTTTGGGAAATTAAAATGGGAGAGCAGGCATCGGGATTGATTTTGGGGCATAGCTATGTGATGGAAGATGGAAGCCGTT
>JAHELQ010000610.1 GCA_024644125.1 Candidatus Aminicenantota bacterium
TCCCCGATTCCCTCATCAAAGATTGGGCCACCTCAACCTGGAATCCAAGAGGACTGGAAACCCCATTTTTTTGTCAACGACCATGTCTGCGCCAGGAAAAAGTGGAAGTCTCATAACTAGTCGGCGCCAACACCCTGAGTCCACTCTGCCCACAGGTCACCGGCCACCGGGCATACAAAATTGTGGTTGGGGGGTGTGAAAGGCGGGGTAGATGTTGACAGCGGGAAGGGAACGTGAGAGAATTTTATTTTAATCCAGTCAATTGACAGAGAAGGGAAAAAACATGGAACAAGAAATCATTTCAAAAGAATTACTGGACATTCTGGCCTGCCCCGTATGCAAAAAAGGGATCGAATTGATCGAGTACAACACCGGCGAGCACGGCCTCAGTTGCGACGCCTGCAAAAAAATCTATCCCATTAGAGACGGGATCCCGGTCATGTTGGCGGACGAAGCCATTCCAATGTCCTGATCCCGTAACTGATGACAGCGGAAAGTCAGAGAGTGTTGTTCGTCCGGCTCCGGTTGCTGGGGGACATTGTGTTGACTATCCCGGCGGTGGAGCTGTATCGCAGCCATTTTCCCGATCACAAGATCACGTACGTGGTGGAAGATAAATTCGAGGGTATCGGCCGGTTGATTCCCGGAGTCCACGAATTGGTGTCGGTTCCGAAGGATATGTCGATCCGTGAGATTTACCGCTTCAGAAAAGAGATGCGCGACCGTGGCTTCGAAGCTGCCATCGATTTTCACTCGGGGCCAAAGAGCGCGCTCCTGACATTTTTGAGCGGAGCCAAAAAACGGATCGGCTACCGCACCCCCAACCGCAATTGGGCATACACCCATCTCACCCCCCGCAACCAGAGCGGAGTCTTCACCCACTCGGTCTTCAACCAGATTAGATTGCTGGAGCATGTGGGCATCAAGGCCGACGATCTTCCCCCCTACCCTGAAGTCACAGTAGCGAAGGAAGAGGTGAATCTTCCGTTGAAGCAATGGCTGGCGGAAACGAAGCGGCCGCTTGCGGCAGTGCATGTGGGGGCGGGCAACCGGTTTCGCGATTGGGGGCTCGACCGCTTCGAGATATTGATCGAGAAACTTTCGCTGGATGGGATCGCCATCGCCCTCATCGGCCATAGCGTGGAGGAACGGGAGAAGGGCGCGATTCTGGCGAAGCGGTTCGGAGCGAAGGATTGGACCGGGGGATTGAGTATTCCCGAGACGTTACATCTGATACAAGAAAGCGATGTATACTTCGGCGTCGATTCGGGGCCGTTGCATCTGGCGTCGCTGACGAAGACGCCGATGGTGGCTGTTTACGGCCCCAATATCCCAGAAGTCAGCGGACCGTGGCGGCGGGAGAAGGTGGAGATCATTCAGTTGAAGATGGCATGCCGCCCCTGCTCTCAAAGAAGTTGCATGTATGATACAATACGGTGTATGCGAAACATTACAGCGGAGACAGTGTATGAAGCGATTATTCGATATATCCAGTGATTTCTCTTTTTATCTGGTGATCGGTTTTCTTTTGTTGATCGATTTTTCCATCGCCGGATGTTATGTGTTGTTCACATTATTGGCGATGCAGTTGATCGGTCACTGGATCGTGAACCGCAAGCTCGAGGGCTTCCCCCCCTATTTCAAGTATTTTTTAATTTTTATTGCCGCCACGTTGATCACTACCATCTTCTCCATCGACCGGGCCGAGAGTTTCAAAGACAACCGTGAGCTCTTTGTGTATCTATTGATTCCTATCTTCATCCTGGTGATCAATTCCTGGAAGCGGTTGATAGCGAGTTTCGGCGCGGTTCTATTCTCCGGGATTTTATCGTCGTTCACCGGGATTTACAGCGCAGCCACTCGAGGACTGTCTCTGGATCACCGGCTCAAGGGATTCACCTCCCATTGGATGACCTATTCGGGATTGTTGATGTTTGTGTTTATTTTCTTTTTCATCATGCTCTTCTATCAGAAGGGGTGGAAGCACAAGCTCTTATTGGGGAGCGGCTTGTTGGTGTTGCTGGCTGCTATTTTATTCTCCCTCACCCGTTCGGTCTGGGTGGGGCTCGTTGTGTCGTTGGGCTTGTTCATTGTGTATTACAAGCCGAAGATTCTTTATTTCGCGGTTCCGGCGGCGATCGTCCTGTTCTTGTTATTGCCCCAGACAGTCAAGAGCCGGGTGTTTTCCATTATCGACATAAACAATGAGTCCAACAAAGACCGGATCTATATGGTCTACACCGGGAAAGAGATATTCAAGCGGCATCCGCTGACCGGCGTCGGCGCCAACAATGTCAAAGAGGTGTATGAGTTGTACCGGCATCCGGAGGCCAAACAGGCGAATCCCCATTTGCACAACAACTTTTTGCAAATATTGGCGGAACGGGGATTGCTGGGATTGCTGTCGCTGGTGTTGGCGTTCGCAGCGTTGTTTTATTTTCTGGTGCGACGGATCCGCCAAAGCGATGGAACGGCCAAACATATCACCATAGGTTCGCTGTTTGTTTTCATTGGATTTTTAGTCTGGGGCTTGTTCGAGTACAATTGGGGGGATACGGAGATCACATTTTTGTTGTTCTTTTTTATCTCCGTCCCGTTCCTCGCGCCTAAAGCCTATTATGAGAAGGTCGAGCAATGATCGGCCAGAAACGACTTTTGGAAATATTTCCGGGATTTGCCGGAAAACGGATACTGGTGGTGGGCGACGTGATTCTGGACCGATATATTTTCGGCCAGGTGGAGCGGATCTCGCCGGAAGCGCCGGTGCCGGTATTAAAAGTATCGCACGAGGAATTCCGTTTGGGCGGCGCCGGTAATGTGGCGGCCAATATTTCGGCATTGGGAGCGGAGGGTTTGCTCCTGGGTGTGAGCGGCGACGATATGTTCGCCGATGAAATCGCGAGACTCAAGCGGGACGGCAACAAGATGGTTCGTTGCAAAGAGAGCCGGACCATCGTCAAGACGAGGGTCATCTCCCAGCGGCAACAAATCGTGCGCATCGACCGTGACGACACGATTTCGCTTTCGACTGGCACGGAGGAGAAGATGATCGCCCAGATCATGGACAACCGGTTGGACGGAATTTTGGTTTCGGATTACGCCAAAGGGACGTTGAACCAGCGAATCATGATCGCCTTGAAGGAACGGTCGAAGGCGTCGGGCATCCCCATCATCGTGGATCCCAAACCGCCGAACTTCCATCTCTACGACCATATCACCGGCGTCACTCCAAACCTTACGGAA
>JAHELQ010000113.1 GCA_024644125.1 Candidatus Aminicenantota bacterium
CCGGTCTCCAGTTTCCGTTCCATTTGCTGGATCTTTTTTGCCGCATCCGGCGCCAATCGACAGCAACAAGCATACAACACATCCAATAACAAATATCCTCGTCTTCATCATCACTCCTTTTACTGCAAGAATAATACTCCTAAAAAAAACAGTTTTCAATCTTTTTTTACTGTTTACAGGTGTTTTGACACTGATTGTATCATAAGATATATCGCCCCCCAAATATATCTATAGGTAGCTGCGGCGTAGTCCTAACGCAAAATCCGGTTATACGAAAATCAATCGCCGTAAATCATCGATTGCTTCAAGGTAGGCGACGCAGTGTTCCCGCATGAAGCTGCGAATCTGGGGGATATGATGACTCCAACCGGCGGCCGCCACAGGAACCCCTGTTGCCTGGCCCATCAAAACACCCGGCTTTAAATCATCCACGATGAGAGCTTCAGATGGCGAAAGCGAAAATGCCTTCAGGATCTGCTCCACCGGATATGGTCTCGGCTTCCGCTTTTGGGGATCGATGTCCCATCCGAAAATCAAATCCGGCATCAACGGCTCTTTCATACTATTGGAGCGGTAATGCCGCTCGATGATGTCGGCTTCCGAATGGGAGACCACAGTTACGATTCCTCCATCGCCCCGGAATTCCAGGAGTAGTTCCCGGAAACCGTCAAAAAACTCCGGCGTCAACGTTACGTTGTAATGCCGCCAGATTTTGTACTCCGCTTCCAGTTCCTCTTCGTTCATCCCCAACTCGTCGCGCAAGTAGGTCATGACGCCGGGCGAGAAATTCTTCAGCAGCCAATCGTCCAATGTCATCTCCCGCTCCTGGGGCCTCAGAGCCCGCATCGATTCCAGATGCGCCGGGAAATGAATCGTTCGCGTACTATCTACCGCGGTGTCGTCATGATCCAATATCAAACATTTATATTTTATCGCCATCATCCATTTTACACCAAACGCCCGTCCAGGTAAAAACAAAAATTCAAGGATAGACTATTTAGGAGATCGGGGGGAAAAATTTGAGATAATGGCCTGATAATTACGTTTAGTTCTTGCGTTTGACCAGGAGGTTGCGGGCTGCATTAAGAACATCGTCGTTGACAGCACTGCCGGCCATGAGGCGGGCAATTTCGGAGACCCGTTCCTCGTCTTGCAGAACGCGGGTAGACGAAAACGTCTCGTTTTTCTTGAACTCTTTGGTGATCAAGAAGTGACGGTCGGCGAAGCAGGCGATTTGAGGGAGATGGGAGATACATATCACCTGGTTGGCCTGAGAGATTTTACGTAATTTTTCGCCCACGAACTCCGCGGTCTTGCCACCGATGCCGGTATCGATCTCATCAAAAATATAAGTGGCGAACCGCCCTTCGTCGATCAGCGACTTGAGGGTCAGCATCAACCGCGACAACTCGCCGCCGGAGGCGGAGTCCTTGATCCGGGCTAAATCCTGTCCAGGATTGGAGGAAAAATAAAATTCCATCCGGTCGGTGCCCCGTTCGGAGACATTGCCGAGTTCAGGCTCAATCTCTTCGAATTTCACTTCGAACCTGGCTTTATCCATCTCGAGCAACGCCAATTCCTTCTGAATCAAACGGCTTAACTCGGCGGCCTTTTTTTTGCGGATACCGCGAAGTTGTCCATTGATCTCCCGGTAGCCCTTGAGCAACCGCTCAACCTCCGCGTTTTTTTCCTCAATAGAAAATCCAATGTTTTCCAGGAGATCTTTCTCGGCCAAAAGGGCGTCCCGCTTTTGCAACAATCCATCCAGATCCAGACCGTATTTTTGTTTTAGGCGGTTTAGTTTGAGGAGCTTGCTCTCCACGCGATCGAGTTCTTCCTCATCATATTCCACATCGTTGACAATGGTGGATAGCGACGCGGTCAACTCGGGAATCAAATTATAGAACCGCTCCACTTCGTCGGCGTAGGGCACGAGATCGGGATAAATACCCTTGAGATAATGGATGTCTCTGAGGCAGCCGGAAATGGAGTTATAGAGCGCGTCCTCTTTCTGGTAAAACTCCTCCACCACCCGGTTGCCGCGAGCGATAATTTCTTCGGCGGAGGAAAGAATCGTTACCCTTTGCTCCAGCCTCTCATCGTCCCCCGGTTCCAATTCCAGATTCTCTATCTCGTGAATCTGGAATTGAATATAATCCAACTGATCCTTCACCTCTTTGTTTTTCCGCCGCAACTCCGATAATTCCCGCGAGGCTGCCGCCAATCGTTGATGGACGGCAGCCAACCGGTCGAGAACATCATCGTTGTGGGAGAACTCGTCCAGATAGAGGCCGTGGTTTACGGTATTGAGTAAAAAGACGTGATCCCGCTGCCCATAGATATTGAGCAATTCCTCCGCCAACGCCTTCACCTGGTCGAAAGGAATCAACCGGCCGTTCAAAAAAGAGAGCGATTTTTTTTTGCTCATTTCCCGGCGTAGGATATATTCCTCATCCCCGCGGGTGAACAGCGCCTCCACCACCAGTTGTTCCTTGCCGTTGCGAATGGAGGAATCCGCGATTCGTCGATTCATGAAGAGAGAGATGGCGTCGATTAAAATCGATTTGCCCGCACCGGTCTCGCCGGTAAAGACATTTAGCCCCTCGGAAAATCTAACTTCCGATTGCTCCACAACGGCAAAATTCTCGACCCTGATATATTCTAGCATTAATCCAATACGTAAGGTGAAATCAATGTTTTTAGATTCAAGCGGCCATAACCCACCTGGGCGTCAAAACCAGGAAATGTGGCATAGTTGACATCATCCGCAGTGACCCGGATCAGATCCATGGCCTGGGTATTCGTGACAAAAGGCTTGTACGATAACAACAACGCTACGGCTCCGGCCACGATTGGCGACGAAAAGGATGTCCCGGTGCCATAAGTGTATTCATCCAGAACATTCGGTTCATAATAGGAAAAATAAGCTCCAAGCACTTCCACTCCGGGAGCGGCTACATCCACTTCCGGCCCGTAACAACACCAGGAGGGGATTTGATCGTCGGCATCGGTGGCGGTCACAGCGAGACAATAATCGTCGTAAGCGGCCGGATATATGACCGGAGAGGCGTGATTTCCGGCTGACGCAACCAGAACGCATCCTTTTTCGAACGCGTATTTGCAGGCGTCTTCGAGAATGAAGCTGGGACTCCGTCCGCCCAAACTCATGTTAATGACGGCGGCCCCGTTGTCAGCGGCAAACCTCATGGCGGCAGCTATCATGACATACGATCCATTCCCCCATTGATCCACGGCCTTGAGAGGCATAATCATCGCGTTGGGAGCCACACCGGCGATTCCCAATTCGTTTCCAGTTTCAGCCGCGGCGATCGAAGAGACCAGTGTTCCGTGGCCGTGATCATCGCGAGCTTCCACCTTGTCATTGATAAAATCGTAACCGGAAACGAGTTTGTTCTTTAGATCTTCATGACCGTAGGCAACACCGGTATCGATGACGGCGATCACGGCGGTGCCGCCGCCCATTGTCCAATCCCACGCATCCGTTGCCTTTATGTCTGCGCCGGGAGTCCCCTGCCGCATTGGAACCGGACGGTACACCTGGCCGGTGTTCCGCAAGCCCCATTGCCCTTCGAAGTAGGGATCGTTTGGAACCGTCTCCTGGATGGTAGCGATGTAATTCAACGAGACAGCCTCAACCGATACATCCTTCTCCAGGACACTCTTCAATTGAAGAAGATCCTCTCCATCGCGAGCCCGTAGGATATAGTATCCGGTGGTCGGGTGAAATTCCAGATCCCGGACACGGGAACGGTATTTGAAGAACAGATCGCCGGAAAGATCGTGTTTGCCGGGGAAGTCATGGCTCATCCGCACATGATGCCGGACCTTGAGTACCAACTCGCCCGGCACATATGGGACCGGAGGCAATTCCCGGTGAATCTGGCCGTTGTTGTAAAGCTCCACGTTCCCGGGAAACGGATAACTTAACAAGAACAAAGGGAGTAACCCAATAATTAGTAATCTTTTCATGATCTCCATCCCTAAAAAATATACAACACCTGGACAGAGGCCGCGGTCTGGGAAATGAAATAGACCTTTGCCTCCACCTGGAGATTGCTCGCAGGCTCGAACCTCGCGCCGGCACATACTCCCAAAAGCTTTTTTTGTTTGTATTCCAACTGTTGCTCGGCCGAGATGGTTCCGATTTGCTCCTGGACATCCAGTTTGCCGTCGATAAAATGTACATTGGGGCCGATAAACGGAGTAATACCCGTCAATCCCTCGTATTGAAGCAAAAGATCGAGACCAGCCTTCATGTAATAATGCTTTTCAATTGCAGTCCCGGTAATGATAGGCAACTCGATATCCCATTCGGTCTTGAATTGCTTGACGTACAAGAACTGTCCGTTCACCCCTACGGAAAACTTGCCGAAATAGAAAGGTTCGGCCCTGACGCTGATACCGAACGCCATCGAATTGTTGGAATCGCGCTCGAGGCTCAATGACAACGGGAGCCCGGTAGCAACTACAGGATCCCCGAACCGGTTCATATCGTAACCCGCAAGAAAGCCGACAGTTACTGCATTGAAAAGATCCACATCCACTTCAAGGAGAATCATGGTTGACTTCAACGAATTCTCCACACCAACGCCGCCTTCGAATTCAATGTCGGACGAGCCGAAGGATAGATTCAATCCGACGGAAAAATCCGGCACATCTCCATTCTCGATTTCGACGGCACGCAATTGACCATTACCGGACAAAACAAGAAAAACCGGTAAAATCACTAAAATAAAATAAAGAAATCTGCGCATTTTGTCGTTCCTTATCAAATGAATACAGTAGGAATATACAGAAATCGGAATAAGAAGTCAATCCACTATCGCTTCAGTTGTTTGCGTGCCAAAATTCTGCATTCAACAGTATGTTCATGACGTCCGGAGCCTTCTTTTCGTTCCCAGCGCCAACGGGCGGTCCCCTCCGTCAGATTTTGTTTGTAGAGCAGTTTGCCTTTTAACCGGAGGCGGTTGTCTCCTTCAAGGATATCCTTATTGTAATTGTCTTTGGGATGGATCATCTTGTTCTCCTCGCTACGGGGAAGTAAAAGATAGCGGCACAACTCCCCCCGTTCCATATCCAGCCATGCGCTTGAGATTTCAAAGTCGAAACTCGCCCAATCCGCCTCCCTCAGAACATAATTCACTTTTATCGCGGGCTTCACAAGATGCCCGACGTTCGTGACCCGCGAACCGCTTCCGGCAACTCCAATCTCCACCCAATCCATCGAGGCGATGTCGCTTTCTCCGGGATACAACAGGTAATCACCATTGTCCCTCTCCATACCCTCGGTTCCTACAATAGTGAAGGAATACTGCCCGGTGGTCTTACCCCCGTCGCTCACGCACACATACTCGCCCCGCACCGAAACTTCGATTCTTACTTCCCACCACCAGTTTTGACGCGCATCCTCAGCCTGTCCCCACACAAAAAAAAGATTCCACGCAAGAACAAAAATCCAAATTCTCGCCACTGTCATCCCTCTATTATCACAATTTTCCCCCCATAAATCAATTATTCATCTTCAACCGGACTAATAAAAAACACTTACACTCTACATTTGAAAAATGGGGGAAATAATGGTATAGAATAGTTGAACGACAAGGAGACAGAAGGCTGCGATGAAATTGATCATTCAGATTCCCTGTTACAATG
This sequence comes from Candidatus Aminicenantota bacterium, assembly GCA_024644125.1. Lineage (GTDB taxonomy): Bacteria > Acidobacteriota > Aminicenantia > UBA2199 > UBA2199 > JAHELQ01. The sequence goes on from JAHELQ010000113.1 coordinate 5,674, forward strand.
AAGCGGAAACTCTGGGCGTCACATTGGACGCCTTGCCGAAGCAGGTGGAAGGATTCGATTCTGTCGAGTTATTAATAATCGACGACGGCAGTACCGATAATACTGTCGAGGTGGCGCGCGCGCATGGCGTGCATCATATCGTTCGCTTCACCAAAAACAGGGGATTGGCCCGTGGCTTTTTGGCGGGCCTCGACGCATGCATCGAAGCTGGAGCCGATGTGATTGTCAATACCGACGCCGACAATCAATACGATGCCCGCGATATCCCTAACTTGACAGAGCCGGTACGCTCCGGTAAAGCGGACATCGCAGTTGGGGTCAGGACTATCGAAGATATCAGACACTTCTCCTGGATCAAGAAAAAACTCCAAAAGCTTGGCAGTAAGGTGATTCGCCGCTTCAGCAAAACAGATATTCTGGACGCCACCAGCGGATTCCGGGCCATGAGCCGCGACGCCGCCATGCGGTTGAATGTATTCAACGAATACACCTACACTCTTGAGACAATCCTTCAAGCCGGACAAAAAAACCTGGCGATTCTATCGGTGCCGATCAGGGTCAACGCGGATCTGCGCCCCTCGCGATTGGTGAAGAGCATCGTCTCTTATGTCAAAAAATCGATGATCACCATCATCCGCATCACCGTCGTCTACAAACCCATCAAATTCTTCATGACTATTGGGCTCACCCTTTTCGGCCTGGGATTCCTGGTGGGATTGCGTTTTTTGTATTTTTATTTTACCGGAGGCGGGAGCGGCCACGTGCAATCGTTGATCCTGGCCTCCATCTTATTGGGGATTGGTTTCCAGACAATCTTAATCGCATTTATATCGGATCTCCTGGCAACCAACCGGAAAATCATGGAGGATGTCCAGTATAGACTAAAAAAACTGGAACACACTGCAAGGAAACTGGATGATTATGGGTGCCATCATGAAAAAAAAACCGGTGATTGAAGAGAATGGGATTATTGCCGGCAATGTGACAGATAAATACACTTCCAAAAACCCATTGGTCAAACGCGCGATGCAAGGCTTCCAGGACTCGTTGTTCGAGTTGTTGGCTTTTTCCCGAGTCGGCACTATCCACGAAGTCGGCTGCGGCGAGGGAAATCTCAGCATTCGTCTGGCACAAGCGGGTTATCACGTGAAGGCCAGTGATTTTTCCGGGGAAATTATAGAAGCCGCCCGGAAAAACGCGACCGCCAACCAGGTAAATATCTTTTTCAAAACGTCCAGTATTTATGACCTATCGCCCGTCAGAGACTCGGCTCCAATGGTCATGTGCTGCGAAGTACTGGAACATTTGCAACACCCGGACCGGGCGCTAAAAATTCTGAGAAGACTCGCCTCTCCATATCTAATCCTCAGCGTTCCCCGCGAGCCTATCTGGCGCATCCTGAACATGCTGAGCGGCCGCCACCTCAAACATTGGGGCAATACCCCCGGCCATATCCAACATTGGTCGAAACATGCATTTGTCGAGTTGGTATCGCAATATATGGAAGTCATAAAAGTCGTGACACCGCTCCCCTGGACCATGGTTCTCGGCAGGGCACGCAAACGAAGGGAGAGACGATAGGCAACGGTGTCCGGTAAACGTTTTTTTGCTATTCTAAGCACGGCCCTCACATTAGCCGCCTTCCTGTTCATCGGAAAATTGCTCTGGCAATATGGAGACGGCGTAATCACAGCCCTCTGGGCTCGCGGCCACCTCGCGTTGTTTTTGGGAGGAGGCGTTATCTACAGCATCACAGGATTCTTGCTTGCAGTTTCCTGGTATCGCTTGCTTCGGTTATTCGGGAATCCAGGAATCTCTATTCGAGAAAGTTTCGGAATTTATGCACGCAGCCAAATGGCCAAATATATCCCGGGCAATATTTTCCAGTTCGCCGCCCGTCATGTCAGCGGACGAAGTCATGGAATCGGTCACGGCCCCCTCATTGGCAGCACAATGTACGAGATCGCAGGCATCGCCTGGGCAGCCGCGGTTTTGGGAATGACAGGTTTTCTGCTCTACCGGCTGGAACAACCCTATCTCTCTCTTCCCCTGGCGGCGCTGGTGTGCGCCGGATTATTCCTGTTCCCTGCCATATTCGACAATATCGCCAACCGTGTGGACCTCCTTAAACCAATGGCCATACCGCGAAGGAAGGGTTCCTCGATTCTCGCTCAAATCACTCCTATCTACTTGCTGTACATCCTCTTCTTCCTGGTCAACGGCGGCGTTTTTATCATGGTTGCCAACAGCGCCTCCAACTCGCCCCTGGTTTCCAATTGCGGCCTGCTATTGTCGGTTTACTCGGTCTCCTGGTTGGCGGGGTTCCTGACTCCCGGAGCTCCAGGGGGAATCGGCGTCCGCGAGACAGTGATGGTACTTCTTCTGGCACCGAGCATCACTCCCCCCACAGCTCTATTCGCCGCCATCTTCTTTCGCCTTATCAATATCGCGGGCGATATCCTCCTCTTCCTCATCTCCCTCTTTACGTCCCGGCAATCACGGTAAACTGCGGATCAGGGCAGTTCGAGTAATTGATAGAATGTGTCCCGGTACAGAAGTCGAAGGCGGGCGAGAAATTGTTCGAAGAGAGCTTGCTCGGAACCGTCGAGCCGGTAAATGCGACATTTTTTGCCAAATCGATCGAGTCCCTGAGGGGAGTAGAGGATGTGAGTGACGCCTTCTTTTTTCAAACCCGCGAGGATGCCATCGATGGAATGTTCGCTTTTCAACAGGCGACTGAGAAGGTTTTGGTCGGCGAAGCTGCCTGCCAACACAGGGATTTTGAAGTAGAAGCTCCGTTCGTCTCCGAAGATGAGGATGCGATCGCGCCTCGACAACCGCCGGTTGGCATATTCCGCCGCCCTGTAATAGGGTAGGTAATACAGGTATTTGGGATCCTTGACCGCGAAACCTCCGGTCAGGCTGTTGTAAACGAACGAGGCGCCCTTCGAGTACCGTTCGTGCAGGTCGATCATCTGGGCGAGATTCATGAGTAAGAGAAGAACCAACGCAACGGGAAGAAATTTCCTCACTAACGGAAAACGCTCCGAGACCGCCTCGGCCCCATTGGCCATAGGCATGGATAGCAGCAAGAAGGCGACGAGAAAATACCGCGGCACTTTGCTGAACATCATGAGGACGACAAACGCCACAAAACCCGCAATCACAAGGAAGCGCAGCCTCGCATCCTTCTTTCTAAAAAACAGGAATGGAACGAACAATAAAAACAAGACACCGAACACTACAGTCATACCGTAAGCGTAAGGTTTAACGAACATTTCGATGGGAAAGTAAAGATAATCCAGAAGCGAATAATCCGTGCCCCGCGCAAGAATTGTCGAAAAATCCTGCGCTTGTTGCGCGCTCCAGTTTTCATTGGGAAAGATTCCGTTGAGATAAGGGTAAACCGGATTACCCATATATATCGTGTTCTTCACCAACCATGGCAACAGACACGCCGCCACAATGAGCCCCACAATCACCATGGCCGTGATTTTCCTTTTGAAGTCGAAGTCCTCGATCTTCACAAGCAAAAAAGCGACTCCAAAACCCAGAAGATAGAAGGCGAAGATATACTTGGCCCCCAGGCCGAAACCCCATAACAAGCCGGTGAGTACAAGGAAGCGCGTTCTCGCTGGTTGTTCGAGATAATAAAAAAACATGAGCAAGCCCGCGACCAATGCAAGAATCGCAGGAATATCCGGTTTTGAGGTTGCGGTCAGGAACCCCACTTGCGGAATGGTGAAAAAGAGAAGCATAGGCAATAGATGAAAACCCGCCGAAAACTGCCGCCGGTACCACGAAATCATCATCGACAGAAGTCCCAGCCCGCTGGCAAAGGCAATCAATTTCGGCAACAATACCGTCTTCCCAAGCATGGAAAAAAGGAAGAGCATCTCGATATTCAACGGTAGATGGGCAAAAAAATTGGTGGGCCACGCAGTCATACCACCAGCCTGGATATACTGATCCGGTACCGCCAGATGGTACATCATGGAATCGTAAAATATAGGCGGAAACCATGCGTAAAAAAAATTCACCGCGACAAACAATCCCAATAAAAGGCCGAATAGCGAGAGCTTCATCTTCACCGAAATACCTCTAAAAATCCCCCGGTCCAATATCAGGCAAAGATTTCCCGCCAGTATCACTCCAACAAAAAAATAGAAATTCAAAAACCGCAACGCCGCAGCGAAAAATGTCACGTAAGAGATGATCCCGAAGCCCAAAATCATGCGCGCCACCAGGAATTCGGCCCTGGAAGCGATCCATTCCCGTTTCAGAAGGAAGAATGAAATCCCAAGCGAAGCGGCAATCAGCAACACGCACTCAATAAGCGCAAAAATGTATTGACTCATAATGTTCTCCGCATGCCATTATAGCGGAAGAGGAATTAGTTTTAAATAGTTTGCCGAGTAAGTAGCAAGAATGGATTTTAAATTTTGCAAAAGGGACAAAAATGGTCACTATTAACAAGTTCGATTCAGCCCTCAACAAAAAAATTAATTTTCATATTGTATGATATTGAATATTTTTTTTGAATCTTGTACCATAATTCAAAGTTATATGTAAAAAAAGAATTTAAGGTGAAACTAATTTGCATATTGAAACAAGTGAAACTCAATGAAAGATAAGTACACATATCAGAAAAACTGGCACAAAACGATCAAAGATAAAATATTTCGATTGCTTTATTCAGCAAACAATGGAGGCATTATGAAGAGTAGAAACAATAAGGGGTCGGTATTGGTACTGGTCTTGATTGCCGTCCTGGTACTCTCAATGATCGGGATTACAGGACTCAAGAGCACCAGCGCAGAGTTAGTAATTTCTAGAAATTTTTTGAATGACAAAACCGCGTTTTTTATGGCCGAGAGCGGAATCAACTTCGGCATCAACGAACTGCGGGGATCCATCGATCCAACCTCGGTGTCTTTTTTACAGACACTGGATAATTCCTTCTATAAAAGCGGGCCGATTACCGAAAACACAGCCCAATATATCGAGGCGTTCCTGGCGATTCCCGCTCCGCCGCCGCAAGGGATTTCGATGGAAGTGGGCGGTGACGCAGGAATCGTCGCCACCGCCTGGGACCTCCTGGTCTCGTCTGAATACAAGACTGCATCCAGGCATCCAGCCAGAAAAGAGATCCGCTCCGTCGTTCTTATCATGTCAACGGAATATTGAGGAAAAAATCATGAAAAAAATAGTAATTATCGTAATTTTTATTGTTTTGATGATACAGGGCGCTCCCCTTCAGAGCTGGGACGATTTTACATTGTTGACCTCGGCAGCCGCCCAAATAAAGCCCAACATCATGTTCATCCTGGATAACTCCGGGTCCATGAATACAGTGATATTGCCTTCTTTTTACGATGCCAAGCACACCTACACAGGTCCCGGGTGCGATTTCATCGATCCAACCAAAACCTACAAAATCGGAAAATCCGGAAATAAATATTCCATTGTGGAACTGAATTTCGAAAAAGCGGAACTGGAAGATCTCATGCCAGTTCCAAAATATGATTACGTGGTTGAAATGAATTTGAAGGATTGCAATAGCACAGACAGCTATTTTCCCAATCAGGGGATTTATTTTTATCCTTTCGCCGAAACTCAGGAAGAACCCCGGTATCCTGGAAATTTTCTAAATTTCATTCTCTACTATGCGACACCAGACCAATTAACCATCTGGAATCACTTCATGATCTATGGTAATTTTAACGCCGGCCAGGGAAAAGAAACATCCGCCGGCGTTTACGATCCAGCGCCATCGCTTCATAGCGGGGACACAACGGATCCAGATATTGACGATGCGCTCGGATACAATGGCCACGACAACAAAATCAGGATCAAAGTAGCCCGGAAAGTGATGACGCATGTGCTGTGGGATATCTACAATTCTTTTGAACTGGATCCCACACCGGATAAAAAACGTCCCCGTATCGGCCTCTCTATTTTTGAACACAACGATGACCCGGACGGGGGTACCCTGCAGCAGAAATGCCAGGACAACAGCGCGTTTATCGGTATGGCCGCCAATATCAAAGGGATCCTGGCCAACACCCAAACGCCGCTGGCGGAAAGTTACGCCGAGATCTGGGCTTATTTCCGCCACGGGGGGCAAGCGCACATCAGAGACGACAAATACTTCCTCCCGCTGGACGATCCCAGTTGCCAGACCATATCCTCCAACCGGCCCATTACCAATTGGTGCCAGCTCAATTTCATTCTGGTCATCACCGACGGGGAATCCACCCAGGATGACGCCATGAGGGATTTGAGCAAAGCGAATCCAAAAATCCTCATCAATACCAACGACATGTCAACCTGGGGAGATAAAGACGGAGAAGGGGACGACGACGACAGCGCCACTCTGACCGATAAGGGTACCAATTATCTGGATGATCTCGCGTACTTCGCCTATAATTACGACCTGTATCCGGACGAAATGCTGAAAGAAGACACCGATTTCGATACAATATA
>JAHELQ010000114.1 GCA_024644125.1 Candidatus Aminicenantota bacterium
CGCCGTTGGGTTTGATGCAATTGCTCACCTACGCGCAGCGGGAACTTCCCGGAGAGATAAACGGCAAAATCGCCAAATCGCGGATCGATTTTGACGATTACGACTCGTTGCGAAACATGGTAAAGGATTTTTCCCCTGATGTGATCGGCGTTCGCACGTTGACGTTCTATAAAGATTTTTTCCACCGCGCTGTCTCCTCGATCCGGCAGTGGGGATTCGAAGGAGCGATCGTCGCCGGCGGGCCGTACGCCACCAGCGATTACACGGGCGCGCTCAACGATTCAAACATCGATGTCATCGTGCCTGGCGAGGGGGAAGTCACCTTCGCCCGGTTGTTGGAGGCGATGATCGCAAACGGCCGGCGGCTTCCGGGGCAGGATGTGTTGCGGACGATCGACGGCATCGTCTTCCATCCCGGCAATCACTCCGGTGAACCGGCGGGCAGGGAATTTTTAGTCTCACCCCTATCCGGGCACGACACCTACGATGGCTGCGACCATAATCCGGACGTAACTAATGCTCCCGGCGATTTGGCTTACTGCATTTTTACCTCCGGTTCCACCGGCTTTCCCAAAGGGTCTCTGGTGGAGCATCGCAATCTGCTTCATCTGGTGAACGGAATGAAGAGGCGGATATATGATCGAATCGAAACCGGAGTTGGGCCATTGAATGTTGGTCTCCTGTCCCCGTTGGTGTTCGACGCGTCGGTGAAACAGATCTTTCCGGCGTTATTATTGGGGCACACGCTAACGATCCTTCCTGAAGAGGCGCGACTGGATGGTCAACTCTTGCTGGAAACCTACCGGAAGGAAGAGATCGATATCGCCGACGGCACCCCGGCGCACCTGTCCATCCTGGTGGATACACCGCTGAAGGGAGAGATGGCTCTTCCGGTGAAGTTTTTTCTCATTGGAGGAGAGTCGTTGCCCGCCGGCCTGGTCCGGCGGTTTTTGTCTATGTTTGGAAGCGGAGGAGCAGCCGTCGTAAATGTGTACGGCCCGACCGAGTGCAGCGACGTCACCTCCGTCCATGTCGTGGATCCCGTCGAGCCCGGGAATATCGAGCACATTCCCATCGGTAAAATCCTTGATCATGTGCGGGTAGTGGTGATGGGCGGGGGAGGTCTACCTCTTCCTCCGGGGGTTCCCGGCGAATTGTGGATTTCCGGCGGGGGCGTGGGCCGCGGGTATTTGAACCGGCCTGAATTGACCGGCCGGATGTTTCTCCCCTTCGCCCTGGACGGCAGGGAAGGCGAAGAACGTGTGTTTTACCGTAGCGGCGACCGGGTGCGGCTGATGCCCGGCGGACAATTGGAGTTTTTGGGGCGCATTGACGACCAGGTGAAAATACGTGGTTATCGTATCGAACCCGGGGAGATCGAGCGGATTATTCTTGGATTCGACGATATCAAGCGGGCGGCTGTGGTTCCATTGAAGCAGGAAGGCGGCCAATTGTTTTTGTGCGCCTTTGCGACGGGCCGCGACGGCCTGGACGGCGGGGAATTGAAGATGCGCCTGAGTCGCGTGTTGCCAGAGTATCTCCTGCCCCATCGTATCGTGGTCCTGGATGAACTACCGCTGGGCGCCAATGGGAAGTTGGACCGGAAACGATTGCCGGAACTGGATTTGACCCGGGGGCTGGACCGTACGCCCCCCCGCGATGTGTTGGAGCGGGAATTGGCGCTGATTTGGGCCGGTGTTCTGGAGGTGGAGCATACTCTCATCGGCATTGACGCCAATTTTTTCGAGTTGGGCGGGCATTCCCTACGGGCAGTCAAACTGATGGCGTTGGCGTTCCAGAAAACTGGCGTGAAGCTCTCGATGACGGAGATATTCAATTCCCCCACCATCCGGCGGCAGGCGGAGATAATCCGGTCATCGGCCCCCCGGAAGAGCGATTCGCCGCAACCGCTCGAAAAACGGGATTATTATCCTCTATCGGTCAACCAGGAAAGAATCTGGTTGGCCCAACAATTAAATCCCCGGAGCGCCGCCTACCATATTTCCGGTTCCATTCAGGTGGGGGAGAACTCCCGTCTGAATGTCGAAGCTCTCGATCTGACGCTTCATTCCATCATGGACCGGCACGAAAGTTTCCGCACCGGTTTCGTCGATCATGGCTCCGGACCGGTTCAGTTGGTTGTAGATCGTCTGGATGCGCCGCTAAGAGTAGTCGATGCCGCCTCGTTGCCGGAAGCGGAGCGGACGGCGGGGATTGTCTCCTTGCGGAACGATCTGGAATTCACTCCTTTTGACCTGGGGCGCCCCCCTCTCTGGCGGATGTTGTTGATCCAGGCCCCGGACGGTGATTCCTTGTTGGTATGTATCCATCACATCATCGCCGACGGCTGGTCGCTGGGAATAGTGCGGGATGAATTCCTGCGCCTGTATACGGGGTACGCGTCCGGGAACGCGCCGCGGTTGACGCCGCTGGCTCTCCAGTACCGGGATTACGCGTGGTGGCAGAAACGGCGGATTGAAGACCCGGCTCTCTCCAGGCAAGCCTTTGATTTCTGGAAAAGTAGATATTCCGGGAACCTTCCCCGGTTGGAACTTCCGGTGGGAGGTCATACTCAAGAGAGAAGAGACGGTAGTAGCGGCTTTTGTTTTGTCGTGGAGGATCCTCTTCCCAAACAATTGGAGAATCTGGGAGTCGCCGCCGGCGCCAGTTTGTTTGTGGTGTTGTTCGGCGTGTTGAATCTGGCGTTGTGCCGGATTTCCAATCAAACGGATTTTATCGTGGGATTGTTGGGGGCGGGCAGGGATCATGAAGCGACGCAACAGATTGTGGGCTTCTTTGTCAATACATTGGCGTACCGGTGCGTCGTCGATAGTTCAATGCCCTTCGACCGGTATCTCCGGCAATTGAACGGGGATGTCCTGGCCATGGCCGAGCACCAATGGTACCCGGTGGAGAAGGTGGTAGAAGCGCTGGATATTCCGTTTCCTGAAATACGGGTATTGTTCAATATGTTCAATGAAGATCACGGCGACGGTGTGGAAAAAGCGGGATTTTACCGGTTGATGGACGGAGAGGTGAAGTTCCCCCTGATTTTATACGCCAACCGGTTTCCCGGCCGGCTGGCGATTCGTTGCCATTTCCGCAATCATTTGTTTAGTCGTCAAACGATCGAATTTTTGATGGATCATTACCGGAGAATCCTCTCCGGCGCGGCGGCGGATCCGGGTAAACCAATCAAGGATATCATGTTTCCCAATCGAAAAAAGAGGCTTACTCTTGGGGGAGGTCGTTAGTGTTGACGCAAAAAATACTGGAAGCAGGGGTGCGCTTTAAAGACCGGCCCGCCGTTATCGGCCGGGACCGGATTGTATATTATGAAGAGTTGATAAACAGCGCGCGTTTTTTTGCCCGCCGTCTATTGGACGCGCCCGATAGCGGCGACGCGAACGTGGAATTCCCACTGGTGGGAATTCTTTTGCCTCATGGCGCGGCAAATGTGACGGCGGTGTTGGCGGCGGTTTTTGCAGGAGTCGCCTATGTACCTATCGACCCGTCGTACCCTGATGAGCGGCTGCTCTTTATGGTTGATCATTTCAGCATCCGGACGATGTTGGTGTGCGACGCCACCCTGCCTGTGGCCCGGGATTTAAGCAAAACGCCAAACCGGCCGTTGGCGTTGATCAACCTGGATAACGAGGCGGAAACGCCTCCGGTTTTTGAAGGCGAAGATTTGCCGGTTTGCGGCGACAATCGGCCGTGCTACATTATCATGACTTCCGGTTCCAGCGGTCTTCCCAAAGGAGTGGTGCAGGGCAGGCACAATGTTTATGGGTTGATGAACTATTATTCCGAAAGACTGGAAATCACCCATAAAGACCGGCTGCTGTACCTGTCTTCCTTCAGCCATGACGGCGCGGTGGAGGATATCTTTCCCGCGCTGTTGAGCGGCGCGGCCGTGTGTCCCTTCGATCTCAAAACGCAGGGAATCCAGGCGTTGGCAGCGTGGATAGAGGAGCAAAAGATTACGGTTTATCATAGCGTTCCGACTGTGTTTCGCTATTTTACGGCATCGCTGGCGGAGGATGCCCGGTTGCCGTCGGTCCGGCTGATCTCCATGGGAGCCGAAACCATCAAGCCCGGCGATCTGGCGGCCATGGCCCGGTATTTTCCCAACGCGATTTTTTCTCACATGTATGGGCAGACGGAGTCGTCGCTCAACACGATGGTGAGCATCGCGCCATCGGCGGGGCTGGAGAAGGTCCCGCTCGGCGCTCCCATTCCCGGGGTCCAGGTGTTGCTTCTCAATGAGGAGGGCGAAGAGGTGGGGGAACTCGAGATCGGAGAGTTGTTCGTAGCGTCGCCTTATCTGGCGTTGGAGTATTACAAGAATCCCGAAGCGTCGCATGCCACGTTTCTGAACGATGAGGAGCTCGGAAGGATCTATCGCACCGGGGACCTGGCCCGGCGGGACCTGGATGGCGATCTCGTCTTCTGCGGCCGCAAGGATCAACAAATCAAGATCCGGGGCTTCCGGGTGGAGCCGGGAGAGATCGAGAACGCCCTGCTGGGTATTGAGACTGTCAAAGAGGCAGTCGTCACTCCATTTATGGGGCAACGGGGGGATTGGGAGTTGTGCGCCTACGTCGTACTACGGCCGCGGGAAGAAAGGCAAACGTTAGATTCCAATCAGTTGAAAGACTTATTGAGTAAGACTTTACCCGATTACATGGTTCCGGCGTACGTTGTCGGGCTAGAATCCCTGCCCGTCACCGCGAACGGCAAATTGAACCGACAGGCGCTTCCCAAACCCGATGTGGCGCGGGCGTTGGATTACGCGCCTCCGCAGACGGCGATCCAGAAGCGGTTGATCGCTGTCTGGAGTGATGTGTTGCGGCTGCCGGCAGAGCGAATCGGGATCGACGATCATTTCTTCCGCCTGGGGGGCCATTCGTTGAAAGCCACGTTGTTGGCGGCTCACATCTACCGGGAATTTAATGTGAAGGCGCCGCTGACCGAGTTGTTCCGCCTGCCCACCGTCCGGCAGCAGGAGTTGTTGGTGGCGCAAGGGGGGGCGGCCGGCGGTTGGCCCATCGAACCTGTAGAAAAAAAAGAGTATTTCCCGCTGTCGTCGTCGCAGGCGCGGTTGTTTTTTCTGCACGGCTCTGCGGATAGGGGGACAGGCTTTCATATGTCAGCCGCTCTACGGGCCTTCGGTCCTCTGGATGAACGAAAAATCGAATCTGTCTTCGCTGAATTACTCAAACGCCACGATATGCTGCGTTCTTCCTTTATTTATGTAGACGATGCGCCGGTGCAGCGGGTCTGGGACGAAACCGGCTTCCGGTTGCACCATTGCCGCCTGAATTCCCCGTTGAACGAGCGCGGCATCGATCCAGCCCAGGTGGTGGATGAGACGGGAAATCCGTTCATCAAACCTTATGATTTAGCCACGCCTCCATTGTTTCGCGCTGGAATCGTGAAACTGCAAGAGGATGATTTTTTGCTGGTGTTCGATATGCATCACATCATCGGCGACGGGACATCGATGGGAATTCTCGTCGGGGACATCACCAGGTTGTACCGGGATGATGCCATGCCGCCGTTACGATTGCAATACAGTGATTTTGCGGTGTGGCAGCAGAATATGTTCGAGTCCGGCCATATGGACGATTGCCGGCGTTACTGGAAAGGTATATACCATGACGCGCCGGACATACCCCGTTCGGATCTGCCGGCGGATTTCCCTCGCCATTCACCGGCTGATTTTTCCGGGGGGATCGCTCGCAGGAGCTTGTCCTGGGAGGCAACCGCCGCGTTGCGTAAATTGGGGGAAACATATGGCGCAACTCTGTATATGACATTGTTGGCGGTCCTCAATGTCGTTGTGTACAAATACACCGGACTGGAAGACATTATTGTGGGCACCGCGGTGTCGGGGCGTCCCCACGCCGGTCTCGACGAGGTGATCGGCATGTTTGTCAATATTCTGCCTATGCGCAACTTTCCGCATCCCCATCTTCCGTTCAAGAATTTTTTGGCGGAGGTTGCGACGCGCACCATCGACGCGCTGGAATACCAGGATATGCCGTTCGACCTGTTAGTGAGGGATTTGAGGCTGAAAACGGATTCCCGCCGTCACCCGTTGTATTCCGTCTGTTTGACGGTGCAAAACTATCGGGCCGGATCCCTGGATCTGGACGGCGTTACTGTCGCGCCCATAGATTTGAAAAAAAATAAATCCAATATCGACATCAACATCTTCGCGTTTGAATTGCAGGATGTTCTCCAGATCAGCATCCAGTATCTCGCCGGGCGATTCCGTCATGAGACGATGGAGTCTTTTATCCACAATTTAATCCAGGCGATTGGGGTGGTGTGCCGGGATGATTCCGTCATTATCAGGGACATCGAGCTTTTACCGGATGAATCCCAATCGCAGGCTGCGGCCGACATAAAAATGGATATGGACTTTTGCGCCCGCCTGGAGGATGTTTGTTTCGGATTCGAGGAATAAGGAATGCGCCACGACAATGGATACCAACGCAATCTTAGCGACAAAAGATTTTGAGATAGCCAGGCAGTATTGGATGGAAGCGTTGGCGGAGCTGCCGCCGGACATGGACTTGCCGGCGATGGAGGGGGATGTGGCGGACGACGAGGTTGCGAGGGAATCCTTTGCTTTTGGCCTGGATCTGGCGGGAAAGTCGCTATCCCTTGCCAACAACCAGTATGTGTTGTCGCTGGTTGTCTTGACCGCCATCTTGAAAATTGTGCTGCGCAAATATTCCCGGCAGGATGATATTATCGTGTGGGCCCCGCTGTATTCCACCACCGGCCGCGATTATCCCATCGACCGCATGTTGCCGTTCAAGGACCGCTTGAATGCCGCGATGCCAATCAAGAGGTGGCTGGTGGAGGTGAAGCGAACGATAATCGGCGGCTACAAACACCAGCATTACTCCATCGACAATGTGCTCGCAGCATTGGGACACGGCCCCCGGAAGCAGGCGCTCCAGCAGGTGTTCATCCAATTGGAAAATATACATAATGAGGGCTCCGCCGATGACCTGATCGCAGATTCCGGTTTTTGGTGCGGATTTTCGTTCCTGATCGAAGGGGGTGATATCGCGGGAACAATCACGTACTCCCGAAAACGATTCGAGGCGCCATTCATCCGGAGTATGGCGAGGCATTTTTTGGAGGTGGCGCGGCAGGTAGTGGCGGATATCGAACCGAGGATCGATTCCATCGAATTATTGCCTCTGGAGGAGAAACAGGCTTTATTGGATCGGTGCAACGGCGATTCGGCGCCGGAGAATCTCCAGCTCACGGTTTGGGATTTGTTTTTACAGCGCGCCGCGGCGGCCCCCGGGAGTTTTGCCTGCGGGTGCGCAGAAGAATCTCAGGACTACCGGGAAGTGATGCTCCGCGCTCGCGGCCTCGCGACACGCCTTGCCCGTGATTTTGGGATGCGCCGGTCGGACCGGGCGGCGGTTCTATGCCACCGGTCCTGCCACTTGATTGTCGCGTTTTTAGGGATCATCGGGGCCGGGTGCGTGTATGTCCCATTGGATCCGTCATTTCCCGAAAAAAGGATTCGCGCTGTTTTACAGGATGCCGCAGTGAATGTCGTGGTGTGCTCCAAAAACGCCGGACATTTGCCTGGCAGCGAGTATTCACTCATTAATATTGACGATGAGGGGATGCAATACGACAAAAATTGGATTGATACTGGAGCCGCGCCTCAGCCATGCGATCCCGTTTATGCTATTTACACTTCGGGAAGTACCGGTAGACCCAAAGGCGTGTTGATCCGGCATGGCAATCTCGCCAATTTTACCGGTTGGCGCGTCCGGTCGTTGTCCTACACCGAGAACGATGTGTCGTTGCAAATGTTGTCGCCGGCGTTCGACGCTTTCGGCTCCAATCTCTATCCCGCTCTGTGCAGCGGCGGCGGGGTGGTTCTCCTGCCAGAGGATCATCTCTCGGATTATGACCGTATCCGGCGCGTGATTCGCGAGCGTCGGGTGACCAATCTCAGTGTGTTGCCCTCGATGTATCGCTTGCTTCTGGACGGCGCAGGCGGCGAGGATTTGAAAACCCTACGGTTTGCCGTGTTGGGGGGCGAGGCGGCGGATGCGGCACTGGTCAGTAAAAGCGCGCGAATGTTTCCCCACATCACGCTGGTCAATGAATACGGACCCACGGAAAGTTGCGTCGCCGCCACCGCCTGCCTGGACATGAAGAATAATTCGATCCGCAATATCGGTCGTCCGGTGGCCAATAACCGGGTGATCGTTCTGGATGTGGATGATCGTCTGCTTCCCGCCGGAATGTCGGGGGAATTGTGCGTCTGCGGGGAAAGTGTGGGACTCGGTTATTTGAACGACGGGGCGCTCACCCGCGAGAAATTTGCGCCGGATTCCGTTACGAGCGGCGGTAGGCCGATGTATCGTACCGGAGATCGGGCGAGATGTCTTGACGATGGGTCCTTCGAGTATATCGGCCGCATCGACGGACAGGTCAAGATTCGCGGTTACCGTGTCGAACCATCCGAGGTGGAGGCGTTGCTACTGGAATCGGGTCTGGTGGAAGCGGTTGCGGTGATTGCGGCGATGGACGCTTCGGGGGATCGTTTTTTGTGCGCCTATTGGATTCCCGCGCGGGATGATGGGGATGAAACCCAATTGAAGCGCCATTTAGAGGGGCTTTGCCCTCCATATATGATCCCCGCCCATTTTGTCCAGCTCCAATCGTTTCCTCTAACCGCCAACGGCAAATTGAACAAACAGGCGTTGCCGGAGCCTGTGACAGTGAAAAAAGAGCGGTTTACGCCGCCCAGGAATCTCCGGGAGCGCGAGCTGGCCTCGATGTGGTCGCAGTTGTTGGGTATCGCCCCAGAGGAGATCGGGATTTTCGATAATTTTTTCGATCTGGGCGGCCATTCCTTGAAGGTGACGATGCTCATCTCGAAAATTCTGCGGAAATTCGCAGTCAAAATTCCATTGGGAATTATTTTTGATCAACCGACGATCGCATCTATTGCCGAAGTCATCGGGCGGTCGTCCAGCACCGGTTGCAAAGACATCCAACCGGTGGAAAAAATGGATTATTATCCTCTATCCTCCGCTCAGTCCAGGCTTTTTTTTCTACAGCAATTCAACGAAATTGGCGCCAGTTACAATATGCCGTTCGCCGTCCGCATCAACGGCCAACTGGATACAGGCAGAGTCGAAGCGGTGTTCGGCTCTTTAATTGAACGGCATGAAACATTGCGCACAGCGTTTTTGGCGATCGATTCCCAACCGGTGCAACGGGTGTTGCCGGCCGTGGCGTTTTCTCTTCAAATTTTCGACGCCACCAGCCCGGATGACCGGGATAGTAAGGAACTGGAGGCGCAACGGATCGTGCACCGGTTCATCGCCCCCTTCCGGTTGGACCAGCCTCCATTGATGCGGATGGCGCTCATCAGGATGGCCGGCGATGATGCGGTGCTGCTTTTCGATATCCATCACATCATTTGCGATGGGACCTCCGGCGCCATTTTAGGACATGATTTCCTGCGGTTGTATCATGGAGACGAGCTCGCCCCCCTCGACATTCAGTACAAGGATTACGCCTGCTGGCAACGGCAACTGTACAACAGCGGCGAAATCGCCGCCCAGGAGAACTATTGGTCGGGAGTGTACGATCCCCAAAAGAAAATACCCACATTACATTTGCCGCTGGATTTTCCCAGGGGGGAGACCATGAGTTACCAGGGAGACCGCTTTCAATTCGAGCTGGAACCGGAACTGTACCAGTCGTTCCAGGCGCTTGGGCGGAGGTACAACGCGACGCTCTACATGAATTTGCTGGCGGCTTTCAATGTGTTGTTGCACAAATACACCGCCGACGAAGACATCATCGTCGGCTGCGCGGTGGCGGGCCGCGACCGGGAAGATCTGCAAAAGATTTTGGGGATGTTCATCAATATCTTGCCGATGCGTAATTTCCCTTCCGGCGGCAAGTCTTACACGGCGTTTTTACAGGAAGTGGGGAATCATGTGATTCAGGCGTTCGAAAACCAGGAGTTCCCCTTCGAACGTCTGATCGGAAATCTCAAATCACGGTTGGATAACGATCCGTCCCGCCACCCACTATATGTGGTGGATTTCACGCTGCAAAATTTTGGGCAGGCGGAGGAATATCAATTGGATGTGACGGTGGTCCCTTTCCAGATGGAGAACAAAACCTCGAAATTGGACATGAATTTGATGGCATACGAGCGCGAGGACCGGATACGTTTTAGCCTCGAGTATTGCAGCGGACTCTTCAGGAGGGAAACCATCGAAAAAATGGCCGCCTATCTCATCAAGATTATCGGCATTGTCTCCGGCGATCCGGATATTTTGCTCAAAGACATTCAACTCCTGGAAGAGTGGGAGAAAGAGACTGTCGCCCATACCATCCAGAAGAACAAGTCGCTCTTGGCCCAATTGGCCGGGGAGGATTTCGATGAATTATTTTAGTATGCCGGCGGATTTCAAGACCGCCACGATCGATGCGTACGACGCCCTGAACCGGCGGCGCTCCGGCGGCAGGGTGATGGAAACATATGGCAATATCACCAGGAACAACACGTTCGAATCCGGCCGGCCGGTAAATCTTTTGCCGGATGTGGATCTGGAACTCTTGAGCCAGTACATCGCCTACTCGGCGAAGCGGGGGATCGATTTTAATTACACTCTTAACGCGTCCACGCTTCAAAACCGGGAGTTCACGCCGTCGGGGATCGCCGACATCCAATCGTTCCTGGCGCGCATTCACGAGGCGGGGGTTCGGAACCTCACCGTGACATTGCCGGCGTTGATGGAGATCGCCGTTAAATCCGGTTATGATTTTAGTATCAAGGTTTCCACCATCAGCCAGGTGACCAATGCCGAAAAAGCGGCGTTTTACAAACGGTTGGGGGCGGACCGTTTGGTGGTGGATGAATCGATCAACCGGGATTTCAGGAACCTGGAACGGATCCGTCGCCGTTTTGGCGAGAAGGTCGAGCTGATCGTCAATGTGGTGTGCTATAAAAATTGCGTTTACCGCATGCCCCATTACAACCAGATGTCCTATGATTCGGTGAAGCTTGCCGATCAAACCAGTTACGATTATTTTGGGCACCGGTGTGTGCTACAACGGTTTGCCTCCATCGCCAATCTAATGAAATTGAATTGGATCCGGCCGGAGGATCTTCACTATTACAACGGCATCGGTATCGACCGCTTCAAACTGCAGGGCCGCCAGGCTGTGGTCAAAGGCGATCCTATCCGTGCGTTGGAGGCCTATTTTAGCGAATCATACGACGGCGATTTGATGGAGTTGCTCGATATGTTCGATCCAACGACGCATTTTCGTATTCCCATGGATAATAAAAAACTGGATGGGTTTATCGCTCCGTTTGTCAAAAACGATCATTTCTGCCGCAACGATTGCCAGTCCTGCGGGTATTGCGAAACCTTCGCCCGCAAGGTGATCGATTATCCGGCCGCGGAAGAACTGGTAGCGATGGCGGAAGATTTTTTCGCCGAATACGACCGATTTAATGGTTTACTGGAAAAAGAGTGCCGGCGGGACATAACCGGCGCTAAAAAGCTGTTCGCCGAAGAGATGGTGGACGCGGATTTTGAATTCCCCGAGTGAGGGAGTCAGACTGAGGATTGTGAGAGGATTGTATGCCGGTAGATGAAAACATCGTATTGTCTCTGGAGGATTTTGAAGCGGCCAGATTGTTCTGGATGGAGGTGTTGTCGAAAGAAATCCCCGCGCCACGTTTCCCCAATGATTTTCCCGATGAGGGGGATCTTCAATGGCGCGAATTTGACTTCGCGTTTCCCGACGCGCTTTCCCAGCGGCTGGAGGCAGTGACGAAAGAGCGGGAGCTCCTGCTGTTTGTGGTGCTGCTGGCGGGGGTAGAGATCGTGCTCTCGCGTTATGGCGGCGTCGAAGAGACGTTAGTGGGGACGCCCATGTTGACCGGCGGGGATGCGTCTTATGATTACAATCCCTTGATCCCGGTCATCTCCACCGTTGCCGCCGGAGCGACATTCAAGGAATTGTTGAGGCAAACGCGGCAGGCTGCGCTGGATTGTTACAATCATCAACACTACCCCATCGA
>JAHELQ010000115.1 GCA_024644125.1 Candidatus Aminicenantota bacterium
CGCCGCTCCAGATAGGACTTGATACAAGAAATCCCTACCGGCGGCAGCAATGGCGTCAAAAACGGCAACACCATCAATAACACGCTTGACTTGTCTTTTGGAAATACATATGACATCTTCACCTCGATACAATAAATCCTTCAACCTCAAAAATTGAAGGAGGTGTCGTCCTCCTGAAGTCCGGAATCCGCGAACACCAAAGAGTGTGATAATTCAATATCTTCCAGCTTCATGCCGGCATTGCCCGCCACCTGCCGGGCAATGCCCAGAAAATGCCGCTGGAAAGCCTCGACAGTCTCACGCTTGAATTTGGCCCGTTGAAATTCCAACCCCAAACACAAACGCGACGCTTCGGGAACACAGGTGAGCCGTAAGGCGAATTTGGCCTGCATATCCTCCACTCCATAGGGTCCGATACGCGCCCCCCCCAGGTTGGCCGCCACTCCCTCCGGCGACACATGCCGGTCTTGCATGCTCTGATAGGCGAACACAACATCGAACAGCGGATGGCGATCCCGCTGTTTGGCGGCTCCCAGCTTTTCCACCAAACGGTCGAACTGGAAGTCCTGGTTCTGATAAGCTGACAGCGCGGATTGGCGCACCTGACCCAGAAAATCCTCAAACCGTAGCCCGCCGTCCACAGTGTTACGCAACGCTAACATGTTGACGAACATGCCCATGATATTTTCTAGATCCTTGTGCGTCCGGCCGGTGACGGGGGAACCCACCACAATGTCCCGGCAGCCGGAAACCCGGGCCAGCAAAATATTGAACACTGCCAGCAAGAACATGAAAAGCGTGGCTCCAGCGGCTCTGGCGAGCTTCTTGATAGCGAAGAATTCCTGACCTGCGATCTCGAACTCCACAGTCTCCCCGGCATAGGGATTGGACACTCCCTCCACCTGGTCGAAGGGCAAACGGGCATCCGGAAGCGGCCCGGCGAAGGTCTCCAGCCAATACTCTTCCTGCTGGCGCAACACGCCGTTCTCTCCCTTGTCCCGTAGCCATTCGGAATAATCCTTGTATTGCAATTTCAAAGGAGGCAGCTCCGCGCCGGTGTAAAAGGCGGTCACGTCATGAACCAGGATCTTCTCCGACGTGCCGTCCGTGGCGATATGGTGAATATCCGCCACCAACACATGCCGCTCTTCGCCCATTTGGATGAGCCCCACCCGCAGTAATGGAGGCGTTTTCAGGTCGAAGGGGCGGATCATGCGGCGAATGACAGCCAGAACGTCCTCCGGCGTGTGTTGGGCGGCCACATATTCCAGGGCAAAATCCACAGAGGGGGCGATCAATTGCACCGGCTCCCCATCCACAAAGTCGAAGCCGGTCCTCAAGATCTCGTGCCGGTCAATGACCTTGCGCAACGCCTCTTCCAACCGCCGTCGGTCCAGTTCTCCGTCCCAACTGAGCACCAGCGGGGCGTTGTAACTGGTTCCATCCCGGTCGTTTTGCTGCATCAAATACATGCGCCGCTGCGACGGCGAGACGGCGTAAGCCTCTTTTTCAGCGGCAGGCTCGATGACGGCGTGCCATTGGTCCACATACTCCACCGGTTTGAGATTGTCCACCAACCGGCTGAAGGCTGCGAGGGTGGGATAATTGAACAGATCCTCGAAATTCAAGTCTACTTTAAACAAACCCTTGACGCGGTTGAGCACGTGAGTGGCCAACAGCGAATGCCCCCCCAGATCGAAAAAGTTGTCTTCCCCCCGGACCGCCGGTTCCTTCAGCGTCTCTCCCCAGATATCCGCCATCACATCGATGGTGTCTTTATCCTGGGAACCACCCGCTCTGGTTTCCTCTTCGATAAACTCACAAAAGGCCTCCAGTGTGGGAAAGTCGAACATGTCCTCGAAGCTCAAGTCCAGTCCGAAGGAATC
Source organism: Candidatus Aminicenantota bacterium (assembly GCA_024644125.1). GTDB lineage: Bacteria > Acidobacteriota > Aminicenantia > UBA2199 > UBA2199 > JAHELQ01. The sequence continues at coordinate 1,887 of JAHELQ010000115.1, forward strand.
GTTGACCGCCAAAATGACTTTGCTGGCTTTCAACGAATCCCCTCCCAACTGGAAAAAGTCGTCTTCCAGCGACAGGGACGATAGGGAGAGCACACCCGCCCAAATGGCAGCGATGGTTTTCCTGCCATCGGAGGCCGATTCTTTCAGAACATGGCCGACTGATTCCTGCGGTTTGTCCTGAGGCGACAGCAGGAAGGGCGGCGGGGTGTCCCGCAGCCAACACCGTTCTCCCTGGAATTTGTAGGCCGGAAGCTCCGCTTTGTCGCCGCCGTGATAGTTGAAAAAGTTCTTCCAATCAAGAGCGTAACCCTGGGAATATAAAAATCGGGTCAAATGCAGGACCGGGCCCCAGGGAGCCGTCTGAAGCGATGCCGGATGGTTGAACACCCGCACACGCCCGTTCTGTGTCGCTTCCTTCTCGATAAGGGGAGTCAACATTCCATGGGGTCCCATGTCGATAAAGGCCACCGTCCCATGTTCCGTTTCCCGTTGGACCAGCCGTTTCACCCGTTGGCCCATATCCGCGATGGGAGCCGGGGCATAGGCCAACGCCCGCCGAACCCCCTCGATCAACGAGATTTTCTCGAATATAACTGCCAGCGCTATATCTCCGACGCCGATCCCTAAAAGATTGTCGCTGCGGATTCCCATGATTTCCAGACTTTTGTAAAAACTGTATTGAAAGGCGAAACTCTGAAAACTGCCGTTGGCCTGCCCCTCGGCCAATTGTAGGCACTCCTGGAAAGCATTGCGGAATGTAGGATACAAGGCGTTCAAATACTCCAGGATCTCCGCCGGCGGGGATATTTGGTCCGAAAACATCAGCACGATGTTTTCTAATTTCGCCGGCCCCGCTCCACTGGCCTCGGTTCCACTGTCCAGGAAACGGTCCAATTCCGCCGCCAGGGTCTCCAGGTCGTTGGCCATAGCCGCAAACCTGAATGGATAATGGCGACGTCCGTAAGCCAGGGTATAGGAGATATCCTCCAATAAGAGAGCGCTATCCGAAAAAATCGCCGCTCGCAGCACCTCGGCGTTGGCGGTCAATCCCCCGGGGGTCATGGAGGAGAGAGTGATGCAGGCCCAGGGATTTTGGGATAATCGTTCCTTGTCCAACTCCCTTCCGGCAGCCCGTGGCGCCTCTTCGAGCACCACATGGCAGTTCAACCCGTTGGCGCCGATGGAGGAGACGCCGGCGTATCTGGGCCCCGCCCCCTCTTGCTTCCATTCCTGTAGAGTGGTGTTCACATATACCACCGAATGGTCAAAATCGATGAGCCGACTGGGATTTTCGCAATTCAAGGCCGGGAATATCACTTTGTGTTTCAAGGAGAGAATCCCCTTGATCAAACCGGAAATTCCCGACGCCGACCTGGAATGCCCGATGTTGGACTTGACCGAGGAGATGGGGATGCGGGATGACTTGCCCTGGAAATATTTTTTAAGGGCGCTGTTCAAGCCCGCCACTTCGAGACTGTCACCCAATTGCGTGCCGGAGCCGTGGGCCTCGATGAAGCCGACGGCGGAGGGATCGATTCCCGCCTGTTGCCACGCCCGCTCGATGGCCAGGGCCTGCATGCCGCTATCCGGGGCCGTTAGACTGGCGGCCCGGTCGCCATTGTTGGTCATGGCCACTCCCTTGACCACCGCATGGATGATATCTCCATCTTCCAGAGCCCTATCCAGAGGTTTCAGCAACACAGCCGCCACAACCTCCCCTTGCGACATACCATCAGCGTCCTGGGAGAAGGCCCGCGATTTACCGCTGGGGGAATCCACCCCCAGGCCGCCGCTGCCGGGAAAGGGGAACACGTCGATCGTGCCGCCGCACACCAGGGCGTAGTCACAATCCCCCACATTCAACTGGCAACAGGCCATATACAGGGCGGCCAGGGATGATGCGCACGAGGCGTTGACGCCGATGGCGGCGCCGTTCAAATTAAATTGCCGGGCGATTCCGGCGGCCAGGTATTCGGAGGAATTGCCGGTGATGAGCATGGGCGAGAACTCTTCGGCGAATTTGTAATAATCCGACGGCATTTCGTTAACGAAAATCGATGTATTGCTGCCGTAAAAGTCGTCCGCGCTATAAGCCGCGTTTTCGAAGGTCTCGTGCGTCACCTCCAACAAAAATCTCAACAACGGGCTCATGGCCTGCGCCTCGGCCCTGGATATATTGAAGAACCGATAGTCGAAGTCCTCGATATTTTCCAGATAACCACCCACCCGGTAGGGTTTGTCTGCCGGCAGAGCGGTGGCATCGATCCTGCACCGGTCCAAAGGGCCGAGACTATCGACCCCCTGTTTTAAGTTTCGTAAAAATGTCTCGATGTCCGGAGCGTCAGGAAAACGACCGGCCATACCGATAATCGCGATATCTTTGTTCACTGTTCCCCCTATGGAGTTCCGTCAAACACTCCTGGGATAGTCCCCCAACCAGTCTTCCAGCAAGCGGATGGCGATGGAAAATATTTCCCTATCGACACCCACATTGACGCGGAAGTGCTCCTCGATCTCAAAACCCATACCCGGAAGCAAGGAGACCCCAGTGCTTTCCACCAAATCCCGGCAAAAGCGACTGGAATCCGACATGAATTTCAAGCGGGGAAAGCATACTACGCCGCCTTCCGGCGGAAGGTAGTGGAACAAATCGCTATGCCGCCCCATAAACTCCCCCAGCAGAGTCACATTGGGTAGAATATCCTGTTTCTTGCGCCGGATAAGAACCTCTTTGTTCTTTAAAGCCAATCTCCCCAAATGATCAGTGATGGAGGGGGTGGTGTGGGTGATATAATCCTTGTAGTCGCGACAGCGGGAGAGAAACCGCGGTTCTCCCAACAACCAGCCGATACGCAAACCCACGATGCCGAAACACTTGATCATGGAGCCGGAGGCGAAAGTGTTGGGGCATATGTCCTTGCACAGGCAGTAGCCGGAGGGCAGCAAGTCAGTCCCCTCGTCCAACGGCAAATAGCGGTAGTGTTCGTCAAACAGGAGGGCGCAACCATTGGCGGCGGCTATATGGGCGATCCGCCGGATGTCGTCGTCGCTCAATACCCAACCCACAGGGTTGTGGGGATTGTTGACAATGATCAGTTTCGTTTTTGGGGTCACCAGCTCCTCCAACCGGTCGATATCCAACCGCCAGCCGTCCGCCTCTAACACCGGTAGATATTTCATGGCGCAGCCGATGGCCACCGGCACCTGGTAGAGGCATTGGAACGCCGGGAAGGGAATAATCACCTCGTCCCCCGCTTGCAAAAATTCATTGAAAAAACAAAACAACGCTTCGGAAGAGCCGTTCGTCACCATTACCTCATTGGGAGAGACGTTGTCGTAACAGGCGCGAATTTCCTCCCGCAATCCCTCTGAACCCATGGTGTCGTTGTCCCCCAACGACAATGAATACATCCCCTCCGCGTCCTCGCCGCAGAGATCCAACAATTCCCGCACCGTCAGATCTTGGGATCCGCTTGCCGAGAGATTGTAGGGCCGGGCGAAGGATTCGTTAAGCCAATCTTCCATGAAATAACGGCGTATCTTCATGATCTCACTCCTTTGAGAGATTTTTCGTATTCCGATTTACAGTCGCAGGTGAGGGCCTCCAGACCGGAGATATCCTGGTTGAAGTTATAGTGCTCCAACGCCCGGATGATACTGCTGTTGCACTTGTCGCAACTGCTGGGCAGACGGTCGCGGGATAGGTTTTCGTCGCTAAGGCCGATAAAGACCGTGCCCTGGCCATGCACCCGTTTGACGATTTGGACCACGCTCCACAAATTTACCAATCTATATTTGGCGTCCTTGAACAATTTCTCCAACAATGTATTCTCGCAGATAAACACCGGTTCGAACGCCACTCTGGCCCGGACATCGCAGCGGCGTGCGATTTCGAACACATAATCGACGCTCTTGACAGCGTCCTCGATGGCTTCCGTTTCCGACAATCCAGGGGGCTTGATCAGCAGATAGACCAACAAGCTGCATCCCGCCTCCTTCACCTGCTTGACGATCCGCTCGAAGGCTTTCCTGGATAGCCCCTTGTTGATGATATTGTTGCGGACATGGTCATCGGCGCTTTCCAGCCCGATCCCGAAATCCACCATCTTGCCGCCCAATAATTCCCTCACCTGCCGCAATTTTTCCACCGAGACATATTCGGCCCGGGATTCGATGGACACCACCTCCACCTCCGGCAATCCCGCCAGTTTGCCCAACAAGCGGCTCCGGGCTTCGGGGCTGACTTCGCGATCGTTCAGAAACGATCCCAGTGTCAACAGATCCACCTCTTTCACGCCGGAAAGATCGAGGTTATCGACGGCGAATTCCAATTGCCCGACAATTTCCCCATCGGTAATATCCTCTCGGGCGTGATTCATGAAGCCGCACACAGTGCAGCCACCGTCGTTGTTATGGGCATACTCGCAGCCCTTCGTGGTTAACACGATCATCAGACGGTTCGCCCCTTCGCCGGAGACATTCACAGGGCTGATTCTATAAAACGCTGGTTGCACGATAACCTCCTTAAGCGGTTGTCAGATCCAATTTGGTTTCCCGTTCGTACAATACGCCGGAACTCCAGATATAATTCAATTTGTCCCATTCAGCGGCAGAGCGGACATCAGGGAAAAAACCGGAGCCTTTGTAGTTGGCGCTAGTGTTGCATAACAAGGGAACCCCGCTCAGCGCCTCATACTTCATCAGCAATTCTGCGATAGTGGGATTTTCAGAGGAATTCACCGTCTGCAAACGTGCCGTACCGTCCAGATGGACCACCGCCTGGATTTTGTCCAACCATTGGGGTCGCACCTGATGGTCGAACAGCATATAGGGATCCGGAGTTCCGGGATCGAAAATCTCCACCGCCCTATCTTCCAGACAGATGGGCGACACTGGACGATAATCTTCCCGTTGCTTGGCCACATTCAATAGATCCTTCATGGTTCCAGACACAGCCGGAGCCAGTATGCTGCGATTCCCCAACGCCCGGGGACCCAATTCAGCGCAACCATTGACCACCACCACCGGTTCGCCTTCGTTGTGCAGCAACAACGCCAATTCCCGCACGGAACACTCTTTTTTCCTCCAACCGGACGACGGCGCCGCCTCTTTGTGGACCGGTCCGCTATACACGCTCCAATCCAGGGCGCAACCGCCGGACCTCACCGCCATGGCGGAGCAAGCCATGCCCAACGCGCTACCGGAATCGTTGGGGAACGGAGGTACATACACCTGTTTGAACAATCCTGAATTGCGAATGGCGGAATTCCACTTGATGTTCAATCCACATCCGCCGGAAATGCAGAGGTTCCCGCTCCTGGCTCCCGAACGCTTGATTTTCTTGGCCAATTTCTCCAGCAACATGTTCTCTAGATAGACATGGAAGGAGACCAGAATATCCTCGTCCGAATAACCGTTGCCCGCCACCCGGCGCTTGAACTCGTTGGCCAGCACATTGGCGAACCCCATGGGGGCGTCGTATTTGGTGCGGTAGATCTCTTCGAAATGGGGCAGCAATTCTTGCTGCGGCTGACCCAGCGCGATGTAGGCCATCACTTTGCCCGCCACCGACAGATTGTCCCTGGCAAAGCTCCCCTGCACCTTGAAGGGACCGAAATGTTGGGAAAAAATAGTGTAGATATTGCCGATCAACAAAAAGATTGGCCCCAGGTTCTCGATTTTGAGTCCATCGGGATTGATATAGTAGAGCCGTGGATACATGCCGCCGTCCCATACCAGTACATAGGCATCTTCGCGCCCCAAGGCGAAAGGGCTGGAGCAATAGGCGCTCATAATATGACCGGTGGCGTGCAAAAAGCTCGAGTATTCCAACGGCCGACCTCCGATATGGAGGCCGGAGAACCTCCTCTCCTGGAGCACATCGTCCGCCAGTGTGTTTTCCCTGTAAGCCGCCACATCCAACTTGAACTCACGGCCGATATCCTTGACCGCCAACCGGTTGCGGTCGTCACCGATCTCCAGACGGGGTTGCAACGCCAGCGCGTCCTGGTCCGTCCCGCCCCAGCCGTCCACGGCGAACACATCGATATCCTCCGGCTGGTAGCCATAGTCCGCCAGAATCCCGCTGACGTCGGCGGTGTCCTCGATGCTGGTGAAGCGTGGATTGTTGTTCATTTTTTCCATTTCCACACAAAAAACCAGTTTGTGATCGTCAATTAAAGCGACTGCTCCATCATGGGTGAATTTAATTCCGCAATATAACATCTCAGCTCCTTATTCGAAACGAGTCATCTAGAACTCAATTCTTCTCTTCCTTGATTTTTTCTCTTCGGTGGTTTGATGCAAACGGTTCTCCAACACACGCCCCAGACTACGCACAGTCCGGTGGTCAAATAGATCCCGCACTTCGACAATTCCGGGAAACTTTTCCTGCAAAAAACCGAACAATCTAATGAGTTTGAGGGAATCCCCACCAATGTCGAAAAACACGTCGTGAACCCCCACCCGCGGCTGATGGAGAATCCTCTGCCAGACCTCCACCAGAAACATTTCGGTATCGCTCTCCGGCGCCGCGTAATTGGAGTCGCTATCCATGGGGGCTCCAATTTTTTCCAGGGCTTTCACGTCCACCTTGCCGTTGGCGGTCAAGGGAATCTCGTCCACCAGGACGAACCGGGCGGGGATCATGTAATCCGGGAGTTTCCCGGTCAAGTAGGATTTGACTTCCGCAATCTCGATGGGAGAGCCGGCTACCACATAGGCGTGCAACGCCACATCGCCCCCTTGTTTGACCGCCAGCGCCACAGCGTCGCGAATCCGCCCATAGCCCAGCAGGCAGCGGCGAATTTCCTCCGGCTCGATGCGGAAGCCCCGAATCTTTATTTGTTGGTCGATACGTCCCAAATATTCAATGTCGCCATCCGCCAACCGCCGCGCCAAATCGCCGGTACGATACACCCGCTCGTCGAGCCCGGCGGCCTCGTCCCGCAGACACACAAAACTTCGGTCCGTGAGCTCCTGTCTGTTGACATAACCGCGGGCCAAACCCACGCCGGCGATCAACAATTCCCCCGCCACTCCGGGGGGAACCAGCCTCAGCTCCCTATCCACGATATAGAGGCGGATATTGTCGATGGGCTTGCCGATGGGGATACGGTCCAATTGTTCATGACAGGGAACGTCGAAATAGGAGACATCCACTGTTGCCTCCGTTGGACCGTACAAATTCGCCAACCGCGTGCCGTTGGCCTCCCCCAATGTGCGGTTGAACAATTCCCCCAACGTCACAGGGAGCACTTCCCCGCTACTGAACACCACCTGAAGGGACGCCAGCGCGGAAAGGTCGCCATGAGCGGCCATATATTCCAAAAAGGCCCTCATCATAGAGGGGACAAAATGGATATGAGTCACCGCGAATTGTTTGACGCAGCGGGCAATGACAGTGGGGTCGCCCTGGGCCCCGGGGGGCAGTAAGCCCAGAGATGCTCCGGCCAGCGACCACCAGAACAACTCCCAAACCGACACGTCGAAACCGATGGATGTCTTCTGCAACAGCGCGCAGCCTTCGGTCAAGGGATAGGCCCGTTGCATCCAATGAATGCGGTTCAACACCGAATGATGCTCGATTAACGCCCCTTTGGGCCGGCCGGTGGAACCGGAGGTGTAGATAATGTAGGCGGCGTCGTGGGAATCAGGGGTATAAGCCGATGGGTCCGGGTCGCCGGTTGCATGGAAATCGAAGGTGTCCAGACACAGAATCACTTCGCCACCGACGGCATCCTTCATATCCTCCGCCCACCGGGAATTGGTCAATAAAAGTGCGGCGTCGCTGTCTCTCAGCATATAATCCACCCGTTGCCGCGGATATTCGGGATTCACCGGCAAATATACGGCTCCGGCTTTCAACACCGCGAATATTGCGGCCATTAACTGCACTGAGCGACGCAACAGAACCGCCACCACCATACCGGGCCTCACACCCTTTTGTCCAAGGTGGTGAGCCAAACAACCTACCATGCGCTCCAGATCTCCGTACGAGATCCTCTTGACCTCCCCTTCGCCGCCGGGGCCGTCGAAATATTCAAGAGCCACGGCGGATCCGTCCTTTTGAGCCCGGGACGACAATAATTGGGGAATAGTGGTGGAGTCGGGATATGGGGCCGATGTATCATTGCAAATCTTCGCCACCCGCCGCCGTTCCTCCACTGACATCACAAACACGTCTTTCAATAGGACATCGTTGTCCGCTGCCACCTGCTGGACAACTCGGGAAAAATAAGAGACAAACCGTTCCACTGTACGCCTCTCGAACAGGGCGGTGCAATATTCGAACACGCACGTGATTCTATCCCCCGCTTCGTAGGCTTGCAGGGTTAGATCATATTTTGCCACTGTTTGTCGTGTCGTTTGCGGCAAATCTGCGCCTCCTGCCGGCCGCTGGTCCGCGGCGGACTCGAAACTCTGCCAGTCGAACATTACGTCGAACAAGGCGTTGCGACTCATATCCCGTTTCACATCCAATGTTTGCACCAGATCCTCGTAAGGATAAACCGCGTGAGCCAACGCTTGAACAGCCCGTGCCCTGGTTTCCCTCAGAAAACCGGCGAAGCTTTTGCCAGCGACGGGGAACAACCGCAACGCCAGCATGTTGATGAACACCCCCATGATGGAACCGCTGTCCGGGTGGTTCCGTCCGGTGGTGGGAGTGCCCATCACGACATCCTCCTGGTTGGACATTTTGCCCAAAAACAAGGCGAACAATGCGCTGAATAGCATAAACAGCGTCATATCAAATTCCCGCGCCAACTGTTTCAAAGCTGTCGCAACGTCGCTATCCAGATAAAACGGCACAGAGTCGCCTTCAAAGCTCTGGACCGCGGGCCGCGAAAAATCCACAGGCATTTCCAACACCGGAATCTCTCCAGCAAATTCCCGTAGCCAATAATTCTCGTGCTCCCGAAGTCCCTCATCAAAACCAGACCGTTTCGTCCATTCAGAATAGTCCCGATATTGATAGGCCACCGGCTCCAGCGCTTCGCCCGCCAATAGGCGCGACATCTCGTCCTTGAAAATGCCGAAAGAAACTCCGTCGGTGATAATATGATGAATATCCAACAACAATAAGGAACGCTCCTGTTGAAGCTTGATTAACCCCACCCGGAACAACGGTGGAGTATCCAACTGGTGGGGCCGAACAAATCTCGCAACCATGCTTTGGAGAGAGTCGGGTTCGTCCTGGTGATAGCTATCCGATAAATCTTCTACCTGAAATTGGACTGTCTCATGAATCTTCTGCACAGCAGTTTCCCCCAGCAGCGCGAAGGATGTGCGCAACGCTTCGTGACGTTGAATGATCCTCTGGAACGCCGGCATCAACGTCTCCCTTTGCCAATCGCCCCGTAGGGGAATGATCTGGAATTGGTTGTAGGCGATACCCTGGGGATTCATCCATTGCAACACAAACAGCCGTTGTTGAGCCGAGGAGAGGAGATAGTGATCCTTTTTCTCGCTAAAGGGCAATGGCTCAGGCCCCGCTTGCGCCTCGCCCCCTCTAACGCGGACGGCCAAGCGCCTGGGTGTCGAACTTTCCAGCACATCCACCACTGTCAACGGGACACGCAACTTTTTTTGCAGCAACGCCACCACAGAGACCGCTTTCAACGAATCCCCGCCCAGCTCCAGAAAATCATCTTCCGCTCCAATGGAGGAAAATCCCAGGATCTGGCCCCACACCCGACTGATAGTCGATTCCAGATCGTTGTCCGGCGGGACATACTCATTGAGCAGTTGCGGGCGCTCTATTCCAGCCGACACTTTTGCTGAATCCTCTTCGATTGGCTCAACCGCCTCCTGGAGGGACGCCAGTTTTTCCCACCGCTGTCTACGGGATTCCAGGTCTGCGGCGGTGGAGATCACAATGCGGTGGACGGCCGGTGTTTTCAGTATCAATTCGATGGCCTGCCCTGCCTCCCGAATCCCCATTCCATCCCAACCGATGCTGAGCCACCAGCAAGAGGATGTCCGGGAGGAATTGGCCAGATTTACAGCCCGGACTCCGGCATCCAGAAAGGCGTTTGCCGCCGTGTAAGCGGCGAATTTCAAACCCCCCAGCACCGAGGCGATGGAGGACATGATAAAGCAAAAATCCAGTGAACGATGCCTGAACAACTGATTCAATACTATCAGCCCTTCGGCTTTGCCCCCCAATTGAAGTTCCACTTGCCGGCGGCTAAGGCGATCCACAGTC
>JAHELQ010000116.1:0-471 GCA_024644125.1 Candidatus Aminicenantota bacterium
TCACCCGCCAATATCTCAAGGATTTCGGTTTTGAAATCCATCCGTTCACCGAACCGAAGGAACATTCGCAAGAGGATTTCAGCCCAATCGTGGCTTTCGGTTCCGCCGGCGCCGGGGTGAATGTTCAAAAATGCATTATTGAGATCGTTTGGACCATTGAGATAGTTTTTTATCTCAGTTTCCTCGACAAATTCCTGGAATGCGAGTATTTCGCTTTCCAATTCCGGGGCCAGCGCTTCGTCCTCCTCCACAAGCTCGAGGTAGGTTTCGATTTCTTCAATGTGCCGGTCGAACCGTTCCCCGAGTTTCAAATCGCTTTGCAGGAGTTTTTTTTCTTTCAACAATTCCGCCGATTTTTTGGGTTTGTTCCAGATGTCGGCGTCAGCCAGAGATTTCTCTATTTCTTCAAGCCGTTGCGATTTTGTTGCAAGGTCAAAGAAACCCCCTGAGATCAGAGGCTTTTTTACGTAA
>JAHELQ010000116.1:481-12068 GCA_024644125.1 Candidatus Aminicenantota bacterium
TGCAATTTCCATAGCATAATTTTATATTGAATCCTTTAATCAGTCAAGCGGATTGCCCGGCTTAAATGGAAGTAAAAAAACCCACCCTCGGATGGGGTGGGTTTTTTTGTTTACTTTATTCTTTCGTAATTAGTAATTTACGTAGCAAGCGGCATAACCGACTTTGTTGCAGCCATATTTGATCCACATAAAGCCGTTTTCGCCCCAGCCGGTGCCCCAGGAATTCTTCAAGAGCCATGCGCCTTTGGAGTCATCCCAGCCAACCAACTGAATGGCGTGGTTCACTGACCAGACAAACCAACTGCAGCCATTAAAAACACCGCTGGTGTAAGCCTGGAAGTTGCTGTTTACATAAACCGCAGCGGCGACGCCGCCGTAGGTGTAGATGGCGTTTTTGATGGCGTCTGTGGAAGGTACGCTGCTGCTGTTGCCGACGTAAGACCAGCTATTGATGTCATAGGGATAGGGGCAGCCGGTGTAGCAGGGAGCATCGGTTGCGGTATAGGGGAAGCAGGATTCCAGGGCGGCGCCGGGATTCACGTGATAACCGAAAGCGAACCAACCGCCACTACAACCCCAACCGTCGTTATTGCAGGAAACGAGCCACTGCTCGGACAGGTTTACTGTCTGGCCGGTGTTTTTCAGGATGGCGGTTTCGGTCTGGGCGCAAGTGGAGAATGCCCAGCAACTACCGCAACTAGCCTGGTTTTTGATGGGTGTGTAATAGCCGGTGTAAGAGGACGGCAGCGCTTCGGTCATTGACATTTCAGCGGGGTTGGCGAGATAATTTTCAGTGGAAATCAAGTTGGGATTCAATGTGCACAACTGGTCGATTGAATACTGCATCGCGGGGTTGGGGCCTACGGTAAAAGTATAGCCGTTGGCTTCAATCTCAGCACGCATTTCGTCGAGAATCTGCTGCATTTCAGCGCGTTTTTGGATTGGATCACCGCTCTTGGTGAACGCCTGCATTGTGGGAACCAAAACAATAGCCAGTGCCGCGAATACAGCACAACCGATAAATAATTTTTTAAACATTTATAGAACCTCCTTTATTGAATACGTTTGTGATGACGAATCCAAAAGTCCCTTATACAAAAAAATCTTACTTGCGTTGTGCCTGAAAAAAAATTATAATCCCGGATTTGGTATTTTGGCAATCAATCGAAAGGTGTATTTTAAGATGTAAAAATATAATTTAGAATTACAACGAAAGGTTTATCGAACTTTTTTCTGTTCTCGAAGAAGAAGCCCCACCCGGGCATGGGTGGGGCTCTATTGATACGTTAAGCTTGATTAACTGTTCTTAGTAATTTACGTAGCAAGCGGCATAGCCTACGAGATCACAATTGTAAGCGATCCACATGAAGCCGTTTTCGCCCCAGCCGGTGCCCCAGGAGTTTTTCAGGAGCCAGGCGCCTTTGGCGTCATCCCAACCAACGAGCTGGATGGCATGATTTACAGATCTCGCTCTCTTTTTGCAGCTATTGAACACGCCGGAGGTGTAACCCTGGAAGTAGCTGCTGACATATACTGCTGCCGCTACTCCGCCGTAGGTGTAGATGGCGTTTTTGATGGAGTCGGTGGCGGGTACGGAATTGCTGGCGCCGACATAGGCCCAACTATTGATGCTGTAAGGGAAAGAACAACCGCTGATGCAGGGGGAGTCGAGAGCGGTGTAGGGGAAGCAGGATTCGAGGGCTGCGCCCGGATTCACATGATAATCAAATGCGAACCAACCACCATTGCAACCCCAACCGTCGTTATTGCAGGAAACGAGCCACTGCTCGGACAGGTCTACTGTCTGGCCGGTGTTTTTCAGGATGGCGGTTTCGGTCTGGGCGCAAGTTCCAAATGCCCAGCAGGAGCCGCAGCTAGCCTAGTTTTTGATGGGGGTGTAATAACCGGTATACGCTGAGGGGAGCGCTTCGGTCATTGACATTTCGTTGGGGGAAGTGACATAATTGTCAACCGGCACCAAATTGGGGTTAAGGGTGCAGAGCTGGTCGATGGGATACTGCATTGCGGGGTTTGGTCCGATTGTAAACGTATAACCGTTGGCTTCGATGTCCGCTCTCATGGTGTCCAGAAGTTCCTGCATTTCGGCACGTTTCTGGAGGGGATCACCACTTTTGGTGAAAGCCTGCATCGTGGGAACCAATACGATCGCCAATGCTGCGACCACTGCACATACAATAAATAATTTTTTAAACATAATGTAAAGCCTCCTTTAATTTTGTTTAGATTTTAATTTTAGTCTCTTGATATTCGGGATTCAATAAAGCGAATGGTGGATATTTGGTAGTAATCTTGATATTAACTATACAACTTTAGGTTTAATTTGGGGAATCATATAAAAAAAGCCCCACCCGGGGCAGGGTGGGGCTGATTAAAGGTAAAACTTAATAACTATTTTTTAGTAGATTGCGTAGCAAGCAGCATAACCAACGAGGTCGCAATTGTATGCGATCCACATGAAGCCGTTTTCGCCCCAGCCGGTGCCCCAGGAGTTTTTCAGGAGCCATGCGCCTTTGGCGTCATCCCAACCAACGAGCTGGATGGCATGGTTGACGGATCTCGCTCTCTTTTTGCAGCTATTGAACACGCCGGAAGTGTAGCCCTGGAAGTAGCTGCTGACATACACGGCGGCGGCAACCGCGCCGTAAGTGTAAATGGCGGTTTTAATGGAATCCACGGCGGGCACGGAATTACTGGCGCCGACATAGGACCAGCCATTGATACTGTAGGGGAAAGAACAACCGCTGATGCAGGGGGAGTCGAGAGCGGTGTAGGGGAAGCAGGATTCGAGGGCTGCGCCCGGATTCACATGATAATCAAATGCGAACCAACCACCATTGCAACCCCAGCCACTGGTGTTGCAGGATACGAGCCACTGCTCGGACAGGTCTACTGTCTGGCCAGTGTTTTTCAGGATGGCGGTTTCGGTCTGGGCGCAAGTTCCAAATGCCCAGCAGGAACCGCAGCTCGCCTGGTTTTTGATGGGGGTGTAATAACCGGTATACGCTGAGGGGAGCGCTTCGGTCATTGCCATTTCGGTTGGGGTGGTGACATAATTTTCAATCGGCAAAATATCCGGGTTGAGGGTGCAGAGCTGGTCGATGGAATACTGCATTGCGGGATTCGGTCCAATTGTAAAAGTATAACCGTTGGCTTCAATGTCCGCTCTCATTGTGTCCAGAAGTTCCTGCATCTCGGCACGTTTTTGGAGAGGGTCGCCACTTTTGGTGAATGCCTGCATTGTGGGTACTAAAATCAAGGCAAGTGTTGCCAGTGCGGCAAAGCCGATGAACAATTTTTTAAACTTTTTCATTGAAAAACTCCTTTTAATGTGAGAATATTTTGTAAAACACAATGAAATGCTACAAAAAATAGCAATCATTGTACTTATTGTATTTTTTGGGGAAAAAAATAGCAATCAAGCTAAAGTTGTATTTTTGGTTGTATTTTGAGGGGCTGGTGGTACATCGAAAGTTTTATCGATTTTGGATTGAAGGGATAAAAAAAAAGCCCCTCCGCTCTGGAGGGGCTTTTTTTATTATTAGCGCAATCTTTTAATTCTTAGTAAATTGCGTAGCAAGCGGCATAACCTACGAGGTCACAGCCATATCTGATCCACATAAAGCCGTTTTCGCCCCAGCCGGTGCCCCAGGAATTTTTCAGGAGCCAGGCGCCTTTGGCGTCATCCCAGCCAACGAGCTGGATGGCATGGTTTACGCTGCGGGCATTCTTTTTGCAGGTATTGAATACGCCTGAGGTGTAACCCTGGAAATAACTGCTTACGTATACTGCGGCAGCCACACCACCGTAGGTGTAGATGGCGGTTTTGATAGAGTCGATAGCGGGTACGGAATTGCTGGCGCCGACATAGGCCCAACCATCAATGCTATAGGGGAATGCGCAACCGCTGATGCAGGGAGCATCGGTAGCGGTGTAGGGGAAGCAGGATTCGAGGGCGGCACCTGGATTTACATGATAGTCAAATGCGAACCAACCACCATTACAACCCCAGCCACTGGTGTTGCAGGATACGAGCCACTGCTCGGACAGGTCTACTGTCTGGCCGGTGTTTTTCAGGATAGCGGTTTCAGTCTGGGCACAAGTTCCAAAAGCCCAGCAAGAGCCGCAGCTAGCCTGGTTTTTGATAGGAGTATAATAGCCGGTGTAAGCAGCGGGGAGGGCTTCGGTAGTAGTCAAGGCTTCGGGGGCCATTACGTAATTGTCAAGGGGAGCCAAATTGGGGTTCAGTGTGCAGAGCTGGTCGATGGGATACTGCATTGCGGGGTTCGCTCCAACTGTAAAGGTGGCGCCGTTGGCTTCGATTTCGGCTCTCATTGTGTCGAGAAGTTCCTGCATTTCGGCACGTTTCTGGATAGGATCACCACTTTTGGTGAATGCCTGCATCGAGGGGATGAATACTAAAGCAGCCAGAACGGCTACGCTGGTAAGACCTACAAACCATTTTTTCATGTTTTTCATTAAAAAACTCCTTATTTTGTTTTTCCTTTTGTTACAGCTACAATCGCCCATATTGTAATAATCTGCCAGGAAAAAAACAATCCTCCGAAAGGAGTAATTAAAGTTGTATTTTTACGTTTGAGTAAGCAAATTGTGTACAACTTAAGTTCTATCAAACAGCTAAAAATATTCATGTATAGCCCTACTTGTATTTTGGATGTGGATCAGGCGGGAAACTGAACAGAAATGGCGCTATTGGGGTGTATTGGTGGATGGGAGTGAGAAGAGTTCGAATAGATAGGTTCCTGGGTTGGGCTGGTATTGGGCGCTTAAATTTAGTATGTCGTCGATCCGTTTTTGAAACTCCGCTGGATCGGGGATGTAATTGAAGTTGTTGTGCAGGAAATAAAGCGCTCTCACGAATTGGGGCTCGATGTCCAGGGCGGCAATAGCTTCCGCCCTTGCTTTTTCCCGATTCCCGAATTCCAGATTCACTTCGGCTTTGAGGAGTCTGGTGAAGGGATAGAATGGCGATACTTTCTGCGCTGCTTCAAGCGGCTCCAGTATCTCTTGCTCTAGATTGGCGTATTTCATCTGTTTGGCCGGGAGGGTGGAGTAGAGCTCCGCCTCCATGAGGTACGCTTTGTAATAGTAAGGATTCAAACGTTGCACCAGTTTGATGTTGTCGAGCGAGGAGTGAAAGGTTTCGATGAGTGATGTTTCCTTGAAGAGGTTGAAATAAATCACTGCTTTTCTGTAGGCTAATTCATGATTTAATGGATTTAGGTATTGTGCTGAATTTAAGAGCTTGATGGCTTCGGCGATATCGGCTCGATTTTCAGATTTTACAATCAAGCGGTCGCTCCAGAACGGCAGGATGTATAAGATTGTGTATAGCGAGAGAAATAGGAATGTCAACACAAATTTATGCTGGATGGAGATGCTTCTAAATTTTGGTCGTTTTTCGGAAAGAGCTTTGATGGAAAATAGCAATAGGAAGAAAAAAAAGCTCTTGAACACCAGATTGATAAAAAGAGCTTGAAACAATATATATAATATAATAACCTTTATAATGTCGAAGCGGTCTTCGGCCAGGCATTTGCGTAAAACGAAAAAAAGAGTGAATAGCAATGCCAGAATACCCAGGGTTCCCATTTCCGCCAGTAATTTAAAATAATCACTGTGGGGCATGCGGGGAGCTTTGAAATAATTGGCAGGGCCTTTTTTTTGCTTAAAATTGTAACGGGGCGCGACTCTTTCGAAATTATCCAATCCTACGCCCGCTACCGGGTGGTCTTTGAAAATATCGACGCACATCTTCCACATATCCAGGCGGTTGGCTGAATAGGGATCCTTTGTAATGGAATACACAACCATTTTTTTGATAGGATTGGGAATGATGAAGGTAAGCATGATGAATGCGATGATGAACGGGATCCATTTTTTGCGCTTCAATAGGATCATGTAGAGGCAAAAAATGACAACTCCAAGGTAGGAGGCTTTTGAGCTGGAGATAAAAACGCCTAAGCCATTTATCGCCAGCAATATTCCATCAATGGTATTTACACGCGCGCTGAGCCGCGAGAATGCGATCAAAACTGCAATTCCGGATGCGATCCCCTGGTAGATGGGATTCCCCAAAAATAAATGCTCCTGTCCGAAATACGGGAAGATTTTTAGTGACACATGAAACAGGGAGAAGGCTGTCAAAAAATAAAGCAAAATATCGAAATATTCAGTGAAATCCTTATGCTCTAAAAACGAGAAAATCAAGTAAAAGCTGACGAGGAGAAGATCGGCGAAGAAGAGGATCGATTTAAGATGGTATGAGGAAAAGAATATCGAGGTCAGCATCAGGAGATTAAAAGCAAGGACAAGACGTGAAAATCTGGAGAAGCTGACGTTCCGTGATATCCAGATGTTACGGATACTAAAGAAAATCATCATTCCGGCAAAGATCGTAAAATAAAGGTATGAAGTTTGAGATGGGTAGAACAGTGTTAACGTAAGGATGATTCCAAATTCAGTTTTGGGATTTGGATAACTCAGCCTGTAAATTAGTTGTGATAAATTCATACCACCTCTTGTATTCCTGGTTTATTTGGTTTCCCCTATAAGCCGCCGAAGCGTGATAATAGGATCTAAAATAGTGTTTGTCTGCGTATTCGATTTTTGACAACAAATAGTTTACCAACGGAGCCTGGGGAAAAACAACGGCGGCTTTGACTAGATGCTCTTTTGCGACCTTCATGTTTCCCCCGGAGAGAAGTATACGGCTATACCCGGTATGGGCTTTGTAATTGAATGGATTTAAGGAGAAGCTTCGCTCGTAAAGAGTTTTCGCTTCATTGATTTTGTTTTGGCTCACCAGCAGGTCCGCTTCCCGTTGGTTGGAGTCGGAAATGCCGAAGACACCGATGACCAGGAGAAGCGGTATCAGAAATATGAGGCTTGTCCAGGGTTTGCCGTGATGTTGGGGATACAATTGGGAAAGGCTAATTACGAATAAAATGGCTGCCGGAAAAAAGAAGAATCCAATATCGATACTACTATAGATTAATAATGCGCAGGCGATCGAAATATATACCGCGTACTCTTTTAGCGGCACCATCGGGATCAATTTTTTTCTCCAACAATATAGAGCCAATAGCATGAGGACTGGGAAAAAAACACCGGTTTCCGCTGAGATTTGCAAAAAAAAGTTATGCGCGTAAATGGATTTGGCCTCATTGGACCGGGAAAATTGTGAAATCCGGGCTTCATAGTTGCCCAATCCAATCCCCCAAAATGGCGAAGATTCCATCATGCGCACTGCCTGGTTCCAATTCGATATTCTCAATTTGACGGGTTCCAGTTTCCGGGCTTCCGAAAACCTCAAACCGACAATTAAAAAGAAGAACAGCGATATTGTCATAACCACCGGCCAGATATATTTGAGTTTAAGGATACCGGAGACGAGAAAATAGACCATCAGCCCAAACCCGAAGCAGACGACACCGCCGAAAGATTGAGTTAACGCCAGGTTGAAAACTCCCAGACAAAGTAGAGCGATCCAATAAAGTCTATATTTTCCGGCGCTATCAATGAGGTAATGCACGATAAAAAGCATTAGAACGCCACATACGATTGCGTATAGCGTCGGAAGCGAGAAGATCGAGAAGATCCTTCCGGATTCTATTCTAAATTTGAGGGCCTGGGAATAATAATCGTTTCCAACTACCAGGTTTTGCAGGTATATAGGAAACAGTAGGTATCGCTGGACAATCCCATATATAAAAATTACAAGCGAAACACCGCCGACCGAAAGACGGAGGATTCGTTTGAGATCGAAATGCCGTAAAAATAGGAAGAGGGAAATCAGGAGGGTGAATTGCAGGGTTGCCCGGATAAACAGATATTTCACTGGGGAAATGGAAAAATTCAGGAGTAAAAAAAAAGCGACCGGAATCAATATCCAGCCGCTTTTTTTCATCTTTTTCGGTTATTTGTTATTCGATAATTATGCTAAACGAAAAACTATTTGGTCTTGGGACCATACACAAAAGAACCGTTGGAGAAGATAATATCCAGATCGAAACCAGCGAGCGAAGTTACGATGTATGTTCCGTAGCTGCTCCAGCCGTCCAATACGCCATCTCTGCCGCCTGATCCAACTGAGTAAATGTCAAAATTGGCTGCATCACGTGCATACTGGAAGGCAAATCCCCAACCATCGGCCGGCGGCATCTTTTTGATGTGGAACGGAACCAGATAAGCAGGACTGTTGTCGATCGTTTCCGGGGCAATGCTCATGTCTGTGATATAAGATTCAACGGCGGTACCAATGGATTTAATGTCTCCCATGGTCGCTTTCTGTTTGCCTTTCTGCAGAGCGGTCAGCAAGTTCGGAATTGCGATTGCGGCAACGATACCAATGATAGCGACAACGATCAATAATTCGATCAATGTAAAACCTTTTTTATTCATAAAAAAACCTCCTCGTTTTTTTTGCTTACGCTATTATTAAGCAATTTCGTTGCCAAAGTTATAAATCCTTTATCACATTGGTTTGTAGGAAAGATTGACCGGATTTTTAATAAATTTTGTCAATAGAAACGACAAAAATTGTCAGTTTGACGGCCAGTTTTACAAACCCGGCTTTTTTTGTTAAAATTTATGCATGAGCATTTTAAAAAATATAGAGTATTGGAAAAGGGGAAAAGATTTCTTGAGAGTGGAATATCCCGTGATATCAGGAGCTATGACCTGGATCAGCGACTCAAGGTTGGTCACGGCTGTTAGCGACGCCGGCGGCTTCGGTGTTTTGGCCGCCGGAAATATGCCTGTTGAGATGTTTGAGCAGGAGATCAAGACGCTGCAGGCGCAAAATGTAAATTATGCAGCCAATCTGATAACGCTGGCTCCAAATTACCTGGATCATTTGAATATGGCGGTCGAGATGGAGGTTCCCTTTATTGTCTTTGCCGGGAGTTTCCCTCGAAAAAACGAAGTGAAAAAGGCCAGGGAAAACGGCGCGAAGGTACTCTGTTTTGCTTCTACCGAGTCTATCGCCCAGCGTATGATCGATTACGGGACCGATGCCTTGATATTGGAAGGGAGCGAAGCTGGAGGTCACATAGGGCACGTTTCGACTGTGGTTTTATTGCAGCAGGTATTGTTCAAATTTCCGGGAATTCCAATTTTTGTCGCTGGCGGTATCGCAACCGGTAAAATGATGGCGCATCTCTTTTTAATGGGGGCGAGCGGAGTTCAGATGGGGACGATTTTTGCCATGGCGGAAGAAAGTCCAGCCCACCAGGAATTCAAGAATCGGTTTAAGAAAGCCCGCGCCCGCGAGGCGTTTGCCACTCCCCAATATGATTCCGCTCTTCCGGTCGTCGCTGTCCGGGCTTTGAAAAACAAAGGCACCCGGGAATTTGGGCAATTGCAATTGGATTTGCTCCAGAAAATGAAAGAGGGGGCGTTATCCCGGGTCGAGGCTCAATTCGAAGTGGAGAAGTTCTGGATCGGCGCTTTGAGAAAAGCTGTCCAGGATGGGGATGTCGATTTCGGTTCCCTGATGGCGGGTCAGAGTGTCGGCTTGATCAATGAAATCAAGCCTGTAAAAAAAATCATTCAAGATCTGGTGCGCGACGCGGAGCTCGAGGTCGAGAAAGTAAAAAAATTACTCGCTTGACAAAATTTATGTGTCTTAAATTACGAATAAATTCTGGTCATTGAACCGGCCCTCGAGCAACAGGGACGGCGATCCGATGTTGAATTGCCGGTGGAGGTATTTGATTTCCCTCGATAACCGCTTGATATTCAAAAAATATGATTGAAACGATGTCTTGATCAGGAGGCGCACCGGGTGATGGCGATGTATATCTGCGTCGGAGAAAGGAAATCCGTATGCGGAGAAAACCACACCGTCTCCATCTATCTGACGTAATTTTACCAACAGGACGAGAACACCTCTGGAAGCCTCCGATAAAAGGGCTGGCAATTCATAGGTACCCGGTTTTATGAAGAGGTTCGAGAATTTTATTTGCGGGAAAGGCGATTGGGGGCTTCGGAAGCCGTTGCCGGACGACCAATGCCGGTGATGGGCGGACGCGTCGATATCGGATATGGGGGCGCGGAAGATTCCCTTGTCTATAATATAATGAGCTTCGGCCTGGATCCCTTCGTCGTCGAAGGGAACAGATCCGCTCAGGCCCGGCTGCGATTTATCGTCAACGATGCTCAGTTCCTGGGCAAAGTGAAGCCTGGGATTGCGTTTTCGTTGAGTATATTTAAAATAACCTGAAAATTCCCGGAGGATTGAGATCGACGCTTCAGGCGCCAAAACGATATGTTTCGTGTCCGGCTCCGCCTCTGCGGGATCTGCCAGGGAATCCAGAAGAGTGGCGCCTCTGGCTATCAGGCGGTGCGGGTCCAGGTGCTGGAAGAACGGTCTCCTTTCGTTGATTTCAACGATGTTATCTTCGTAATGGATTGTCAATACCAGGTTGAAAAACGTTCGTTTGTATTTGGCCGTCAATCCTTTGCTATTGGCGATGTAGATTTTTTTCAGGGTTTTGTAGAATTTTAGGTCTTTCAGCTTGAGCCCTTTGAATAGGGAGATGTATTCGTTGATTTGGGTTGTCAGGAGGTCGAATTGGGGGGTGGGCCACGTCTCGATGATGGGGTCGAATATCTGGAGATTGGTTTTTTTGACTGCGGCGGGAAGTAGATGAGCGATATTTTTGGTTTTTTCCGGGAATCCGGCGGCCGCGATATTGGCAAATGCGCGCTTCGCAGTAATGGTTGTGGGATCGGAAATGATAAAACCCAGGGGATCGCCGGCCTCCTTGAAGCACCGGGCCGAATAGGTGTCGCTTTGGGATGAATGAATCGACAGGGAACCATTGATTTGGTGAAACTCCTGTTGTTCCGTTTTTTCCCGATGGATTTCCGTGGTTGAAAATCCGCTTTTTTCTCCCAGGCTGAGCAAATGTCTAATCATGAGGCTCCCGGCATACCTGCAAATTTTCGATTTTCACCGTTGGTTGCCCCACCCGGACGTTCAGGACCTGCCCCTTTTTGAAGCAGTAACTGATTCCTTTGTCATAGGAAAAATCATTGGCCACCATGACGACCGAATTTAACGCTTCGCGAATATTGCCTCTGACAATGACGGAGCCGAGGGGCGCCGTTATCTTGCCGTTTTCGATGAGTAGGGCGTCGTTGATATGAAAAAAGAACAGGTCTTTATTGAAAAAAACCTTTCCCTCGCCAAATTCGCGGGCATAAAGGCCGTATTTGGTAGATTCGATGCATTCTTCGGGGTGGTGGACGCCAGGTTGCAAGTAGATTCCAAACATCCGGGGAAGGGGAAGATTTGTGAAGTCGGTGATCCGCGCGTGACCGGCCCGCGACAATCCCATCAAGCGACTATGGAAGGCGTCGCTGACAAAATTTCGCAATTTCCCTTTTTCCACCAATATGCGGGGGGGATCTACGAAGCCTTCGTCGTCGCAGGAAATAGATGAAAAATAGGAGTCTTTCGAGTCTACGGACAAGAGGGTGACGGTGGGCGATGCGATCTTGCGGTTTAAATCGGAAATAGAAATAGGGGATTCCTTTGATG